>JAYTCP010000457.1:0-3491 GCA_043736435.1 Planctomycetia bacterium
CACAAACGCTTAACTCGCGGGGCGGGTGCTCCCCCGCCCGGCTCTGAGGCTGGCCCCCCGGCCGTCCTAGGCGGATGCCATCCGCTCGAGGAGCTCGACGCAGCGGGTGCTGTAGCCCCACTCGTTGTCGTACCAGGCCAGCACCTTCACGAGGTTGCCGATGACCTGGGTCGAGAGGCCGTCGATCACGGCGCTCGACGGGTCGCCGATGATGTCGGAGGAGACGATCGGGTCCGTCGTGTAGCGCACCCAGGCCTTGAGCGGGCCGTCGGCGGCGGCCTTGAGCGCCGCGTTCACGTCGGCGACGGTCGCAGGCTTCGAGAGGATCGCCGTGAGGTCGACGATCGATCCGTCCTTCACGGGCACGCGCAGGGACATGCCGTCGAGCTTCCCCTTGAGCGAGGGGATCACCTTCCCCACGGCCTTCGCGGCGCCGGTGGAGGACGGGATGATGTTCTCCGCGGCGGCACGGGCGCGGCGCAGGTCCTTGTGCGGCAGGTCGAGGATGCGCTGGTCGTTCGTGTACGCGTGGACCGTGTTCATGAAGCCGCGCTCGATGCCGAAGGCCTCGTGGATCACCTTCGCCACGGGCGCGAGGCAGTTCGTCGTGCACGAGGCGTTGCTGACGAGCTTGTGCTCGGGCTTGAGCGCGTCGTGGTTGACGCCGAGGACGATCATCGCGTCGAGCTCGTCCTTCCCGGGCGCGGTGAGGAGCACCTTCTTCGCGCCGGCGGTCAGGTGCATCGTGCACTGCTCGCGCGACGTGAAGACGCCGGTCGACTCGACGACGTAGTCGACGCCCATGGCCTTCCACGGGAGCTTCGAGGGGTCCTTCTCGGAGAGCATCTCGATGCGCGCCCCGTCGACGACGAGGGTCTTGCCCTCGAGCCTGACGGTGCCCGGGTAGCGGCCGTGGGTGCTGTCGTACTTGAGGAGGTGCTCGTTGACCTCGGGGGCGCCGATGTCGTTGATCGCGACGACCTTGAACGTCTTGTGCTTCATGAGCACGCGGAAAACCAGCCGGCCGATGCGCCCGAACCCGTTGATCGCCACCGTCGCCATGGGTGCCTGCCTCCGAGGGGGGGCCGTAGTCAACGCAGGGTCGCGCGCGGGCGGAAGAAGATCCCGCCGAGGTAGGCTCGGGCCGTGGCCGCCCCCACGCCCCCTCCGGCCCCCGACCGCCGCGGCGCGACGGACGTGCCCCCCTTCGACACGGCGGGCCTCGAGCGCCGGGTGGCGGCGGAGGCGAGGGCGCGGGGGCTCCTCGGGCCGGGCGACCGCGTGCTCGTGGCGGTGTCGGCGGGGGCCGACTCGGCGGCCATGGCGGGGCTGCTCGCGGGGGCGGCGGGGGCGGGCCTGCCGCTCGACCTGGTGCTCGCCCACGTGGACCACGGGTGGCGAGGCCCCGCGGAGGCCGCGGCGGACCGCGCGACCGTGGAGGCGCTCGCGGGCCGGCTGGGGCTGCCCCTCGTCCTGGCGCCACAGCCCGAGACGGTCCGGCGGACGGAGGCGGACGCGCGACGGCATCGATACGCGTCGCTCGACCGCCTCGCGCGCGCGCGCGGGTGCGGAAAGGTCGCGACGGGCCACCACCTGCGCGACCACGCGGAGACGCTCGTCCTGCGCCTCGCCCGCGGCAGTGGCGCTCACGGGCTCGCGGCGATCCCGCGGATGCGGTCCCTCGGCGGGGGCGGCGTGCACGTCGTGCGGCCGGTGCTCGACGTCGATCCGCGCGAGCTGCGGGCGTACGCGGAGGCGCGCGGGCTGCCGTGGCGCGAGGACTTGACGAACGCGGACCCGAATCGCGACCGGGCCCGGGTCCGCGCGCGGTTGGAGGCGGCGGGGGCCCGGCGCCCGACGGTGGTGTTCGACCTCGCCCGGCTGGCGCACCGCCTGGCGGACCGCGTGGCCCGGCGCGGGGCGCACGTCGCGGAGACGATCGAGGGAAGCCTGTCCGCGCTGCCGGAGGCCCGCACGGTCGCCGTGGACGTCGAGGTGGTGTCCGCGTTCGCGGACGCGGACCTCGAGCTCGTGCTGCGCCGCATGGGGTCCTTCCTGCGCGCGGATGCCGACGGCCCGTGGCTCACGCGGCGGCTCGTGGGCCTCGTCGGCGGCCTCGTGCGGGACTCGGACTCGGGCGGCGTCGTGTCGCTCCCCCACGGCCTCGAGGCGGCGAGGCACGGGCGGCGACTGCTGCTCTGTCGGACGACGGCGCCGAGCCTGGCACCGATGCGAATCGAGGCGCCCGGGGCCGACGGTGCTCGCGCGACGGTGGGCCCGGATCTCGTCGTGCGCTGGGAGAACGTGGCCCGCGCGGCGTTCGATCTCGAGGCGTTCGTGCGCGCGACGCGCGAGCGGGGCGCGGTCCGGGGTGCGTCCGTCGCGGCCATGGACGCGCGGGCCCTCGGCCCGCACGTGACCCTGCGCGCGATCGCCCCCGACGACGCATTCACGCCGCTCGGCGGGTCACGGCCGGTCCGCGTGCCCGAGTTCCTCGCGCGTCACGGCTTCCCGGAGCGGATCCGGCGCGGCGTGCGCGTGGCGGTCGCGGCCGACGGCCGGGTCGTGTGGGTCGTCGGCGTCCGCATCGACGCGTCGGCCGCGATCGGCCCCGCCACGGCGACCGTGGCGCACCTGTCGGTCGAAGCGGGTCCGGCGTAGCGGTACGGAGAAACCCGGACGGAATCTGCTCCGACGCCGTAGCGTCGGTCCGCGCTGCGCCACTGACCTAGACCGACGTCTCGTCGATGTCGGTGCGGGCCTTCGCGGCCGGGGCGGTCGCGCGCGGCAGGGGGGCCGGGGGCTGACCCTCGTCGAGGCGCTCGGTCGTCTGGGCGTCCGTCGTGCTCAAGCCCTTCTTGAACTCGGTGATCCCCTGGCCGAGATTGCGCGCGATGCTCGGGAGCCTGCGCCCGAAGAGCAGGATCGCGATGAAGAGGATGACCACCCACCCCCAGGTGCTGTTGATGAAGGCGAGGAGGAGGCCGGAAGCGCTCATGCCCTGATGATACCCCCTGAGGAGCCGGAGGTTGCGTTCCTCGGGAAGGGCCCCTCCGCCCCCGGCGCCCCCCACCTCCCCCCATTGCCGTCGCCCGGAAGCGCCCGCCGCCGGCCGGGGATGCCACGCATGACGAAACGACCCCCGGCCGCGCCCGCGGGGGGCGACCGGGGGTCGGGGATCGGGGACTAGCGGAACGCCGTGACGTCTACTTCGGAACGGCGATCAGGATCGTGCCGTCGCCGAAGCCCGCGACGATCACGCCGTCGCGCTGGTTCGTCGGCAGGAAGTCGAAGGCGCCGAGCGCGACGGTCTTCTCGACCTTGCCGTCCTTGCCCTTCCGGAGCTGGGCGTTCTTCGCGTCGTCGATCGTGACGATCCAGTCGCCGACCTTGACCAGCGGGCGCGCGGCTCGGGCGTCCTTGAAGATCTCGGCGCCCGTGGCCGCGTCGAACGCGTGCAGGCCGATGGAGTTCTTCACGAAGACCATGCC
>JAYTCP010000458.1:0-5560 GCA_043736435.1 Planctomycetia bacterium
TCGTGCAGGTTCGCCACGACGCCGCGGACGTGGGGGTCGTCCGCGAGGTTCGTGAGCGTGATCTCGAACCGCGGGGGCGCCTCGCGGCCCGGCGTGGCGAGCCGACCCTCGCCGCGGACGGGCAGCGGCGAGGGGACCATGGCGCGCTGGAGGAAGGACGACGCCCACTCCCGGTCCGCGGCGGCGAAGGCCTCGGGGAACGGGGTGCCCACGAGGAGGTCCGGCTCGAGCCCGACCAGGCGGGCCGTCGATGGGCTCGCCCAACGGACGCGGCCGTCGGCATCGAGGATCCAGATGGCGTCGGTCGCGTGCCGCACCAGCGCGGAGAGCCGTGCCTCGCCGAGGAGCTCCGCCCGTTCCTTGGAGAGGCGGGCGTTGTCCCGCACGGCCAGGAGCTGACGGGCGATGACGGCCACGGTGATGGCGGTGGCGGCCATGGCCAGGTCCCACGGCGCCGTCCGGCGGTTCACCCAGCACTCGAGGACCAGCACGAAGTAGGCCATCGCGGAGGTCACGTAGGGCAGGGGGTGGAGCCGCTGGTCCGGGTTCGCAAGCGTCGGGCGGCGCTGCGCGTCGCCGCCGAACGCGGCGATCTGACGCTCCGCCGCCGCCACGTAGGCCACGTTGCAGGCGAGCCAGAGCGGGTCGGAGAGCCCCTCCATGGCGTGGACGCCCCGCAGCTCGAGGTAGGGCGCGAGACCGCTGCGGACGAGCGCGAGGATCGTGCCCGCCGCCAGGGCGAGGGCCGTCCCGCGGGGCACGCAGGTCGCGCGTCGCAGGAGCAGCGTCGCGACGCCCATCAGCGCCGCGACGCCGCCCACGGGATGTAGCAGCGTGACGACGTCGGCCGAGCCGGAGGCCACCTTCGGCATGGCGACGTAGTGGGACACCAGCACGCCGATGCTGGTCAGGACCGTGAACTCGTCGAGGAACGTCCGCAGGCGCTCGGAGCCCTGGGTGCTCCGGCCCGAGAGCCGCACGAAGGCGACGAGGGCCAGCGGGTAGGAGAGGAGGAACGGGACGGCGGCGTATGGTGTCGAGCGCGGATCCATGCCGAGCACGCTCTCGAGCACGACGCGCGAGGCGTCGCCCAGGAAGGCGAACGCGAAGGCCACGGAGAGCAGCACCCAGGCCTGGCGGACGTGCCCCCGCGGGCTGCTCCTCGTCGCGACACGGAGCGCGAGCAGGAGGACGAGCAACGCGACGGGCAGGAGCCCCATGCGTCCGATCGCGGCGACGAAGGCGTCGTCCGTTTGGTCGCGGCGGACGGCCTCGTAGCCGAGACCGTAGACCGTCGCGGCGATCGTCCATCGCCAGGCGCGCCACCCGGTCGGGGCGGGGGGCGACGGGAGTCCGGGCTCCGCGATGCGGCAGGCGCATACGGACTCCGCCCTCGGCTGCGGCTCTTGGCCCGGACGCCTCACGGTGCACCACTCCATCGGTCAGGGCACAGGGCCCTCAGGTCATCGCCTCATCGACCAGCCGTCGGGTCGCCTGAACCGGGGACAGCGGATCGGCCGGGGCCTACGCCGGGGGGGTCCCCGGGCGCGTCCCCGGGCAGCGGGTGACCGCGGGAGCCGCACTCTCCCTCCGGGGGTTGGGCGCGTGCGTATCACACCGTACAACATCCGCGTGCCGCCCGCCGCGCTCCCCGCCCTCCTGGCCGTCCTCGCGATCTCGGTGCTCTCCTTCGCGGGGGCCCTCACCCTGACGCTCGGACCGGTCCGCCTCCGGGGCCTGCTGCCCACGCTGGTGGCGCTGGCCGTCGGAGACCTCCTCGGCGACGTGTTCCTCCATCTGCTCCCCGAGGCCGTCGAGCACGCCGG
Source organism: Planctomycetia bacterium (assembly GCA_043736435.1). Lineage (GTDB taxonomy): Bacteria > Planctomycetota > PLA2 > PLA2 > JAEUHO01 > JAYTCP01. The sequence goes on from JAYTCP010000458.1 coordinate 1,827, forward strand.
CGGCTTCACGCCCGCGATCTCGGCCTGGGTGCTGGCCGGCCTGCTCGGCTTCTTCGTGATCGAGAGCGTGATGCACTGGCACCACCACGGCGAGGACCTCGTCGAGCACTCGGAAGGCCACGTCCACCCGATCGCGTGGATGAACCTCCTGGGCGACCTGCTCCACAACGTGATCGACGGCATGCTGGTCGCGGGCGCGTGGCTCGTGAACTCCGAGCTCGGCCTCGCCGTGACCCTGGCCGTCGCGCTCCACGAGATCCCCCAGGAGTTCGGCGACTTCGGCGTGCTGCTCCACGCCGGGATGTCGCCCCGTCGCGCGCTCGGGCTCAACTTCCTCTGCAGCCTGGGAGCCGTGGTGGGGGCCGTGATCGTGCTCCTGCTCGGGCACGGCTTCCACGCCGAGCACCAGATCGTGCCCCTGGCCGCCGGCGGCTTCCTCTACGTGGCCTGCGCCGACCTCGTCCCCGAGCTCCGCCGCCGCGCCCAGGGCCGCCAGCTCTGGATCACGGCGCTCGCTGTGGGGGCGGGCCTCGCGCTCGTCGCGTTCGTCCCGGACCACGCCGCCGGACATTGAGCCGCGAGGCTACGCGCGCGCGCCCCCGCGCGGCACGAGCCGGTGGTGGGAGACGATCCACTCGGTCCCGCCGCGGAAGGCGAAGAGCTCCTCGCACGCCAGGAAGAAGAGGCGCCAGCGCGCGTGCCACAGGGCGCCCTGCCCCGCGCCGTACGTCGCCTCGAGGAGGGGGTGGAGCGACGAGCGCGCGGCCTCGAGCCGCGCGAGCCAGGCGCGGGCGGTCCGGGCGTAGTGGGTGCCGTCCACCTCCCAGCTCCTCTCGCAGACGAGCGGGCCCGTGACCGCGTCGAACGTGGCGTGGGAGGGCATCCAGCCGCCCGTGAAGAAGTGGCGAGCCATCCAGTCGGAGGGGCCGCGGTCCTCGAAGGGGTAGGCCCACCGGCGATGCGCGAACACGTGGAGGAACGCCGCGCCCCCGGGGCGGAGGACGCCGGCGATCCGGGCGAGCAGGGCCTCGTGATTCCAGAGGTGCTCGAACATCTCGACCGACAGCACCCGGTCGAAGGTGCCGGGTGGGGCGAACGCGTTGACGTCCTGCGTCAGGATCGTGACGTTGCGCAGGCCGCGCCGGTCCCGCTCGGCCTCGATGTGCTCCCGCTGCGAGCGCGAGTTGCTGATGCCGACGATCTCGGACGCCTTGAAGCGCTCGGCTAGGCGGAACGTGAGCGCGCCCCAGCCGCAGCCCAGGTCGAGGAGTCGCTGGCCGTCCGTCACCCCCGCGCGGTCGATGGAGAGGTCGAGCATCGCCGTCTCGGACGTCGGCAGGTCGGTGTCCTCGGACGGCCACAGCCCGCCCGAGTACTTGAGCCGCGGCCCGAGGACGGTCCGGTAGAAGGCGGCGGGCACCTCGTAGTGCTGGCGGTTCGCCGCGTCGGTGTCCTTCGCGATGGGGCCTTCCCGCTTGCGGGCGAGGAAGGCCTGGGTGCCCGCGTCGCCCTCGCGCGCGCATGCGTCGAGGCGCGCGCGCAGCAGGCCCCGGATCCGACGCCGGATCAGGCCCTCGGGGACGAGGCGGCGGGAGACGAGGGTCTCGAGAGACATCGTGCGCTCCCTACGGCGTGGCCTTCGGAGGCCACGGCACGAACGCGCTCGTCGTGCGCTGGTACGCGCGGTAGTCGTCGCCGCGAGTGCGGAGCGCCTGCTTCTCCGACGGAGGGATCCCCGTCACGAAGAGCAGGAGCACGAGCAAGAGCGAGGGGGCGTAGGCCGCCCACGCGCCTCCGGGGGCCGCCGCCGCCCCGAGGGCGAAGGCGCACCAGATCAGCCACTCGAAGAAGTAGTTCGGGTGCCTCGACCATGCCCAGAGGCCCGCGCGGCATCGGGAAGAGCGCGAGGGCCGCGACCTCGAGGGGGAGGGGGCCGGGGCCCGCGTGCCCGCAGACGAGGAGGAACGGGCCGGCGAGGACGACGGCCAGCAGGGCCTGGGCCTGGAAGAAGAGGAAGAACGCGCCGGAGCCCCAGGTCTTGCGCAGCTCGACGTAGCGGCCCTCCTCCGGGTGCCCGAGCACGCGGTGGCGCAGGAGCAGCCACGCGTGGCGGCCGCCCCACGCCGTCACGGCGACGGCGAGCGCGGCGCGGCGGACGGGGGCGCCGTCGGAGAGCGCCGCGAACGTCCACGCGAGGAGCACGAGGCAGGACGCCCAGCCCGGGTCCACGATGCTCCAGTTGCCGATGCGGCGCCCGACGACGAAGAGCCCCGACATCAGGGCCACGCAGGCCGCGGCGCCGACTCCGAGCAGCGCGGGGTCGCACACGCGGCGCCCGCCCGGAGGGCGGCGAGCACCTCCTCCATGGGAGCGTCGTCGTCGGCGTTGCGGTTGCGCCAGGCGTAGATCACCCGGTCGCCCGGGGCGACCACGAGGGTCCCGCCGAGCTGCCAGGGGTCCCCCGCCACCCTGCTCTGTCGGAAGCCCTCCTTCTTGGCGCGCATCGCGTTGCGGATCAGCCGTGGGTCGAGGAGGTGCCACGGTCGGAGGCGTCGGAGCGCGGCCGCGCGGTAGGCCAGACCTTCCCCGTCGACGAACAGCGGGCCGACGTACTTCGTGCTCTCCCGGAAGCCCTTCGCGAACGTGGGGTTCCCCAGGCCCACCACGGCCAGTCCGGCTCCGAGGGCCTCGATCTCCGGCAACCGCTTCATGAGATCGGCGACCCGCCGATGGCAGAAGATTCACCCGTAGTGGCGCAGGAACGCGAGGATCACGGGCCGGTCCCTCCACGCGTCGCCCACGCGCGCGGGGCGGCCGTCGTCGTCGACGAGGACGAGGTCGGCGAGGGCGGTCGCGCGGAAGATTCCGGGGGCGGCGGGGGCGGTCATGCGGGGGGGCTCCGTTCCGGGGCGGGCAGGCGCGCGTCGCCTTCCCGCGACAGGACGATCTGGAGGTCGGAGAGGTGCCGCGCCCGGACCGCGCCCTCGCACACGGCCAGGTAATACTCCCAGGTGCGGACGAACCGGTCGTCGAAGCCGAGCGCCTTCACGTCGTCGAGGCGATCCATGAACCGCTCGCGCCAGCGGCGCAGGGTCACGGCGTAGTCGAGGCCCACGTCCTCGACGTGGTGGATCCGCAGGGACGTGTCCGTCGCGAGCACGTCGGTGAACACGCGCAGGCATCCGAGCAGCGAGCCGGGGAAGATGCGCTTCTCGATCCAGTCGCGGTGGCGCGCGTACCCCTCGAATCCGCGGTCCGGGTGGCAGATGGCCTGGAACGCCGCCACGCCGCCCGGGGCGAGCAGCCGGTCGAGCGCCTGGAACCAGGGCGACCACCAGCGCCGCCCCACGGCCTCGAACATCTCGATGGAGACGATCCGGTCCCAGGTGCCCCTCGTGTCGCGCCAGTCCGCTAGGCGCACCTCCACGAGGTGGGCGACGCCGGCGGCCCGCACGCGCTCGGTCGCGAGGCGGTGCTGCGCCTCCGAGACCGTGAGCGCCGTGACCCGGCACCCGCGCGTCTTCGCGGCGTGGATCGCGAACGAGCCCCAGCCGCAGCCGATCTCGAGCACGCGGTCGCCCTCGCGCAGGCCCGCTCTGGCCGCGAGCGTCTCGAGCTTGCGGAGCTGGGCGAGCCCGAGGTCCTCGCCCGGCGAGGCGAACATCGCCGCCGAGTAGGTCATGGACGGGTCGAGCCAGAGCGCGAAGAACTCGTTGCCGAGGTCGTAGTGGGCC
>JAYTCP010000459.1:0-2720 GCA_043736435.1 Planctomycetia bacterium
GTGACGCGCGCGGGCGGCGATGCGGCGCAGGCGGGTCTCGGCGTCGGGCTGCGCGGCGAGCAGGTCGCGTTCATCGTCGGCTCGGGGTTCGCCGCCGCCGCGTCGTCGCTCGTGGCCCGTCGCCTGGGCGCGGGACGTCCCGACGCGGCCGCGGCCGCCGCGTGGCGGGCCACCTGGATCGGCGCCGCGTCCTGCCTCGTGTGGAGCGTCTTCCTGCTCGCCTTCCCCGACACGCTGATCGGCCTCTTCTTCGACGCGGAGTCCGTCGCCGCCGCCGCGCATGCTCGTGCGTACTTCGCAGTGGTGGCCCTCTGCCTCGTGCCCCAGTGCTTCGAGGTGGTCCTCGAGGGCGCGTTCGGCGGGGCCGGGATGACGATCCCCCCGATGATCGCGAGCATGGCCATGACGGCTCTGCGGATCCCGTTCGCGTCGCTCGCCGCGTTCGAGTGGGGGCTCGGCGTCCGCGGAATCTGGATCGTGATCGCCGCCACGGCGGCCCTGCGGGGCGTCGTGATCGCCGCCTGGTTCTCCCTCGGCACGTGGAAGCGCCGGACCGTGTGAGGGGGACGCCGCGTCGGGGGGTGCCTCCGGGTCGGGCACCCCGACTCGCCGCCCAAAGCGGACGGGACCGGCGACCGGACTACACTCTGGGTCCGCCGACCCGTCCGGTCGGCCTGCCCCGGAGATCCGTCATGCCCTCATCCCTCCACCTTCGGGGCAAGCGCGGCGTGGACCTGCTCTACAACCCGCTGATCAACAAGGGCACGGCCTTCACCGAGGCGGAACGCGACGCGCTCGGCCTGCGCGGCCTCCTGCCGCCCCGGGTGTACACGACGGAGCAGCAGCTCGTGCGCGTCTACGCCAGCTACCTGCGGAAGCCGGATCCCCTCGAGAAGTACATCTACCTCGTGTCGCTACAGGAGCGGAACGAGGTGCTCTTCTACCGGCTGGTCCTCGAGCACCTCGAGGAGATGATGCCGATCATCTACACGCCCACCGTGGGGCTCGCCTGCCAGCGGTACAACCACATCTTCCGCCGGCCCCGCGGGCTGTACGTGTCGAGCCCGGATCGCGGCCGCGTGAAGGCGATCCTCCAGAACTGGCCGCACGAGGACGTCCGCGTCATCGTCATCACCGACGGCGAGCGGATCCTGGGGCTCGGCGACCTGGGCGCGAACGGGATGGGCATCCCGGTCGGCAAGCTGTCGCTCTACACCGCGTGCGCGGGCGTGCCCCCCGAGGGGTGCCTGCCGGTCATGCTCGACGTGGGCACGAACAACGTGGCGCTGCGGGAGGACCCGCTCTACATGGGCCTGCCGCAGGCGCGGGTGCGCGGGGTCGCGTTCGACGGTCTGGTGGACGAGTTCGTGACCGCCGTCCAGGAGCTGTTCCCGCGCGCGTGCATCCAGTTCGAGGATTTCGGCAACGCCGACGCGTTCCGGCTGCTGCACAAGTACCGCGACCGGGTGTGCACCTTCAACGACGACATCCAGGGCACCGCGGGCGTCACGCTCGCCGGCCTGCTGTCGGCGCAGCGGCTCACCGGGAAGCCGTTCGCGGACCAGCGCGTCCTCTTCCTCGGCGCCGGGGAGGCGGGCATCGGCATCGGCGACCTGATCGTCACGGCGCTCGAGGCCTCCGGGCTCCCGGAGGCGGAGGCCCGCCGCCGGTGCTGGTTCGTCGACTCGAAGGGGCTCGTCGTCAAGAGCCGCAAGGACCTCGTGGAGCACAAGCTCCGCTTCGCGCACGACCTCCCGCCCGCGGCCACCCTGCTCGAGGCGGTCGAGAAGCTGAAGCCCACGGCGCTGATCGGCGTGTCGGGCATGCCCCAGACCTTCGACGAGCCCGTGCTCCGGGCGATGGCGCGGCTCAACGAGCGCCCCGTGGTCTTCGCGCTCTCGAACCCGACCTCGCAGGCGGAGTGCACCGCCGAGCAGGCGTACGGGTTCACCGAGGGGCGGGCGGTCTTCGCCAGCGGCAGCCCGTTCGGGCCGGTCACGCTCGACGGCAAGACGCACGTGCCGGGACAGGGCAACAACTGCTACATCTTCCCGGGCGTCGGCCTCGGCGTGATGGTCAGCGAGGCCACGCGGGTCACCGACGAGATGTTCACCGTCGCCGCGCGCACGCTCTCCTCGCTCGTGAAGGAGTCGGACCTCGCGCTCGGCCGGGTCTACCCGGACCTCTCCCGGATCCGCGAGGTGTCCGCGGCGATCGGCACCGCCGTCGCGGAGGTGGCCTTCGCGCGCGGGCTCACCCACATCGCACGCCCCGCCGACCTCGCGGCGTACGTGAAGGACTCCATGTTCGAGGCGGCCTACCCCGAGTACGCGTAGGGGCGCGCTCGTCGCCGACCTTCCCCCGGGCACCGCCTCCGCGGGCGCTCGCCCGGGAGGCTAGGCCGGGGAGGGGTCGAGGCTTCGGGGGGCGGCGGGTAGTTGGCCCCGATCCTCCAACTCGGTACGGGGCCGATTCGCGCGTAGGCTCCTCCCGATGCCGTCGGCTCCCCGCCCCGCCCCGCGTCCGATCCTCGTGATCGCGGCGGTCCTCGCCGCGTTCGCGGCCGCGATCCTCCTGTCGGGGCCGCTGCACGGCGCGCTCGCCTCGTTCTTCCCGGCGATCCCGTTCGCGAAGGTCTTCCGGTATCTGCTGCTCGCGCTCCTGCTCGGCGTGCTCGTCGTGGCGGCCGCGCCCTGGCGCGACTTCGACAAGGCGACGCT
>JAYTCP010000460.1:0-4165 GCA_043736435.1 Planctomycetia bacterium
CGATCGAAGCTGACATGGCGTTGAGCAGGGTGGTCTTGCCGGTACCGGTGCCACCCGAGATCAGGACGTTGCGCCGACTGGCGACGACCGCCTGCAACATTGTAGAGACCGACGCGGTCGCCGGGCTTCACCCCGAGGCCGCGGAGGCAGCCCGCGGCGCGGCCCACCTCGCGACGCAGCTCGGCGTACGTGAACCGGGTGACGCGGCCGTCCTCGCCCTCGGCGACGAGGGCCTCCGCCTTCGCCCGCGGGCCCGTCGCGTGGCGGTCGAGGCAGTTGAGGACCACGTTCGTCTTGCCGCCCACGAACCACTTCGCCCAGGCGAAGCCCCCCGACAGGTCCAGGGTCTTCGCGTACGGGACGTACCAGGACGTCCCGAGGTCCCTAAGGGCCACGTCCCAGAAGTGGGCCACGTCCCGGACCGACCAGGCGTGGAGCTCCGCCGCGGTCTTGACCCCCACCTGGCGCATGAGCCGGGCGACCCGGGTCTCCGTCAGGTGGTGGGGGGACGGGCGCCAGCGGATCTCGTCGGGGGCCATGGGGGGCATTCAACCGCCACGCGCGTCCGGGGGCCACCTCGAGGGGTGACGTAGCGGAGGTGGCCGAGTTGGTCCCGCGCGCGGACGCACTGCGAGCCCGGCCGTGCTCGAGAAACGTCGATTTCGGGGCGCCGGAGGCGTCACGCCGTCGAAAACGCCGTCACGGCGAGTTGCCGTACGTTTGGCGCACGGGACGAGCGGTGGAGGGCCGGCGAGTCGATCCTGAACGACATGAGAGGCTCCGCAGAGTTGTTCGTGAATAGTTCGCATGATAGCCCCGCCCACCGACACAACCGTTCACTGGGAGCGCTCTCCACCCAGGGGGGGCGGGCACGTGGGTCGCGCCCTCCCCGCCCCGAGCGAACCGGTTCCCGAAGGCGGACGATCCACACGAAACCCTGGAGGCGTGAACGCACTCCCGTAGAGGGTGAATCGCATTTCACGTCCGCCGGCCACGCCGTTCGGTCGGCGGGACCTGGCTGTCCGCGGCTGCGGTCCGTCTCCCGGGGGCTCCGCCTTGAAAGCCCGGCCGGTCGGCGATGATATGGGGGTCATGTCCGCGGTACGCCCCCCCTCGCCGCAAGACCCCGACCACGGATCGGGCGGCGTGGAGGAGTGGGTGAGGCTCGGACGGGACGCCATGGCCGGCCGGCACTACGCCGAGGCGCGGGACTGGTTCGACCGGGCCTTGGCCGCCGCCCCCGACGATCCGAAGGTGCAGGCCCTCACCGTGACGGCCGAGTTCTGGCGGCGGCTCGCCCGCGAAGGGGACGGCTTCGCCCCCGCGACCCCGCCCCTGCGCTCCGCGGGCCCGGGCCGCACCGCGTGATCGTGCTGCCCGTCCTGCGCTCGGCCGCGGCGAACGCCGCGCGGGTCGTCGTCCTTTTCGCGGCCGTCCTCGCGGCCCCCGACCGGGCGCTCGCCGCCGACGCCGAGGCGAAGACGGCGCACGTGATCGCGCGCGGGGACGTGCCGCGCGAGGACCTCGAGGCCTACTGCGCCCTGGCCGAGGCCGTGTGGCCGCAGTGGAAGGCGTACTTCGGGGCCGAGCCGCCGAAGGACCGCCTGCCCCTCGAGCTCGACGTGCGTTTGGACCGCGAGGGCTTCCTCCACGCCGCCCACAAGGTGGGGGTCCTCGGCACGCTGCCCGCCGCCGGCGGCTACTACGACCCGAAGAGCCGGGTCTCGTTCCTCTATCGCCAGCCCCACGCGTCGTCCACGCGGCTGCTCGTCCTCCACGAGCTCACGCACCAGTACCAGTACAAGGCGCTCCAGGACGACGTCCCCGACCGCAGCCCCATGTGGCACCGCGAGGGGCTCGCCGAGCGCTTCGGGTACCACCGCCGCCTCGGCACGCAGGTCGAGACCGGAGCCTACGACATCGTCGCGATCGACGATCGCCCGACGGAGTGCGCGAAGCGCGTCGCGGAAGGGACGTTCGACCCGTGGGCCGTCGGCACGGGAAAGGCCACCGCGGCCGACTACACCGACGCGCTCGCCCTGGTCGAGACCTGCCTCGGGACGAAAGACGAGTCGATCCGCGACGCGTACCGCCGCTTCGAGAAGGAGATCTACAAGGGCGGGAACGCGGGCTCGAAGTTCGAACGCGCCTTCGACGGGAAGCGCGCGCGGCTCGAGGCGGCCGCCAGGGAGGTCTGGGGGCGCTTCCAGCGCACGTGGCGGGTCGTCTACGTCGCCTGGGACGAGAAGGACGGCGTCATCGTCGGCCGGGGCATGCCGTGGTCGTTCCTCGCGCACCGCGCCGTGCCCACGGGCTCCGTGACGTCGATCGAGGCGAAGATCGGCCTCGGGAAGGACACGGTCGCGGGCGGCCTCGCCGTCGGCGCGAAGGCCCCCGAGGACCTGATCGGCGTCGTCCTGCGGCGCGAGGGCTTCGTCGTCCTCTCGGTGCGACGAAGAGGCGCGTGGACGGACCTCGCCGCCTACGACCTGCCCGGCGGGCCGCCGAGGGAGCCCGTCCCCGTGCGCCTCACCGTGCGCGGGCTCGAGATCCTGGTCGACGTGGACGGCGTCCCCGCCATGCGCGTGGACGGCGTGGCCGTCGGCCTCGGGTTCGCGGACTTCGCCGCCCCCGCCGGCCTGTTCGCCGAGAGCGGCGAAGTCACCTTCGAGGGTGTGCGCATCGCGGAGAAGTGACGCGGAGAAGTGACGCGGAGAGGTGACGCGGAAGAGTGACGGGGCGAATCGACCTTGGGAATGGGGGGGGCGGGGGGGGCCCACCCCCCGCGCCCCCCAGCAGAGCGAGCTCCTCTAGAAGGGCCCCGTCAGGGCTCCTCTAAAAAGGAATGTCGTCGTCGAACTTGGCGTAGTCGTCCTGGGGCGTGTCGCCGACGGGGACTTCGCCGCCCGCCCCAGCACCCTGGGGAGCACGCGCGGGCGCGCGGCTGCGGGCGGCGGGGCCACCCGCCTCGCCGTTCTCGCCCCCCGCGCCCCCCTGACCAGCGCCCTGGCCGCCGGCCTGACCGCCCCCCTGACCACCACCCTGGCCGCCGTCCAGGAACTGGAACTCCTCCATGACCACGAGGAGCTTCGTGCGCTTCTGCCCGTCCTTCTCCCAGGAGTCGAAGCGGAGGCGGCCCTCGATGTAGGCCTGGCGGCCCTTCTTCATGTAGCGGGCGAACGTCTCGCCGGTCTTGCCCCACGACTCGACGTCGACGAACGCGGTCTCCTCGACCAGCTCGTTCGAGTCCTTCTTCCGATAGGAGCGGTTGACGGCCAGGCCGAAGGACGTGACCGACTGTCCGCCCTGGGTGTGCCGCGTCTCCGGATCCCGGGTCAAGCGGCCGATGAGCATCACCTTGTTCAAGTTCGCCATGAGAGTCGTCTCCAAGCTGCGGTCGTGAGCGCGGTCTGAATCGCGTCGAAGGGGTGGTTTCGGGTAGCATCCTACGGCCATGGCCCGACAGCCCTCCGACGCCCCTCCTCCCGCCCCTGACGAGCGCCGCAAGCACACCCGGGTGCCGCTGCGCGAACCGGGGGTCCTGGTGGCCGAGGGTGTGCGGAACGACTTCGAGATGGTGGACATTTCGGAGTCCGGGGTGCGCCTCCGGTCGAAGCTCGCGATCCACGCCATGACCCAGCTGGAGCTCGAGCTCCGGCTCGCCGCCGCCCAGGTCGGGGCCAAGGACGACTACGTCCTCAAGACCACCGGAATCGTCGTCTGGAGCCACAAGCAGGCCGCGCCGCCGCTGCCCTACGACACCGGGGTGTTCTTCCCGCACCTCGACGACCGGCAGCGCGAGATCCTCCGGATGATGGCCCGGACGCATGCCTGACGTCGCCCAAGGGGGGGCGCGGGGGCCCGACCCTTCGAAGGCCCCCCGGGACGCCGTCGGGGGCACGGCCGGCGGGGGCGCCGGCTCGACCTCCTCCGAGCCGCCCCCGGCCTACGTCCACCCGACCGCGGTCGTGGACGCGGGAGCGGTGCTCGAACCGGGCGTCAAGGTGTGGCACTTCGTCCACGTGTCGAAGAACGCGAGGATCGGCGCCGGGACGTCGCTCGGCCAGAACGTGTTCGTTGCCCCGGGCGTCGTCATCGGCCGCGGGTGCAAGATCCAGAACAACGTGAGCCTCTACGAAGGGGTCACCCTCGAGGACGACGTCTT
>JAYTCP010000461.1:0-6582 GCA_043736435.1 Planctomycetia bacterium
AAGAGGGCCGTGGCCGCGTGGAGCCGGGGGCGGAAGTCGGCGGCGGGGATCACCGGGGAGCGGCTCGGGCCACGCGCTCGAACGCGAGGGCGGCCCCCGGCGCCCCCGAGGATTCCACGAAGAGATCGCCCCCCACGGCGAGCACGCGTTCCGCCTCGGCCCGCGCCGCGGCGAAGTCGCCGATGGGGCCGTCCCCGTCGCCCCGGTGGAGCACGACCGTCGCGAACGCGCCGTCGCGGAAGGGCAGGGCCTCGGGATCGGCGACGGCGAAGTCGACGCGGTCCCGCGCGAGGGCGCCGAGGTCGATGGAGGCCTCGGCGGGCGCGCCGTCGGCGGCGGGCAGGAGGAACTCGTCGGCGATGGCGACGTGGAGGGCGCGGCGCACGCGCGCCACGCTGCGATCGACGCCGACCGCGTCGCCCGTGCGGGAGGCGAGGAGGAACGTGCCCCGCCCCACGCCGCAGCCGATCTCGAGCGCGGGACCGCGGGCGCGCGCCTCGCGCACGGCGGCGTCCAGCGCGAGGTCGACGGCCGCGGGCGGGCGGCCGGGCGCGGCCTCGGGGGGCAGGAGGTCGGCATAGCGCGCGACGACCTCGGCGAAGGGGACGACGTCCATGCCGTCGCCGGCGCGCCCGAGCAGCAGGCGCACGAGGCGCGGATCGCCGAGCGCGGTGCGGCGGTAGACGTTGCCGTGGGAGGCGAGGTGCGCGTCGAGGTCGAGCGGGAGGATGGGCGTTCCGCCGACGACGGGCCGCGCGGCGCGGCAGTGCAGGCAGACCAGGTAGCCCTCGACGAGCTCGCCCGGGGCGCCGCCGTCCTCGCCGCCGCCGACGCGGGTGGGGTCGACCTCGTACCCGGAGGAGAGTCCCCGCGCACGGCAGACGGGGCAGGCCAAGCGCTCGAGGAGGACGTGCCGCACGGGCGCATTGTGGCGCGGCCCGCGCGTCGTGCCGCGTCGGGCGCGGGCGGCCGCGGGGAGGCGTTGGCGGACACGCGCGGGCGGACGCTCGCAGGGGCCGGGGCGGCGCGGTAGGGTTCCCCACCATGCGCGTCGAATTCCACGGGGCGGCGAAGACGGTCACGGGCTCCTGCACGCTCCTCGAGGCGGGGGGCACCCGCATCCTGGTCGACTGCGGCCAGTTCCAGGGCGACGACGCCCTCGAGCTCAGGAACCGGGAGCGGTTCCCGTTCGACGTGCGGTCGATCGACGCCCTGGTGCTCACCCATGGGCACATCGACCACATCGGGCGCGCCCCGACGCTCCGCGACCAGGGGTTTCGCGGCCTCGTGATCTGCACGCGCGCGACGGCCGAGATCGCCCAGATCATGCTGCTCGACTCGGCGAAGATCGCGCGCGAGGACGCGGAGCACGGGGGGCCGCCCCCGACGTTTGACGAGCGCGACGTGGAGGCGCTCGCGAAGGCGACGCGCTGGACGAAGTACGGGGAGACGGTACCCGTCGGCAAGGACATGTCGGTGACCCTGTCCGACGCGGGTCACATCCTCGGCAGCGCGCACGCGCTCGTGACGATGCGCGAGGCCGGACGCACGGTGACGTTCGCCGTCTCGGGCGACGTGGGCGCCCCGGGGCGGCCGGTGGTGGCCGACCCGACGCCGTTTAGGTCCGCCGACTACGTCCAGGTCGAGAGCACGTACGGCGACCGCGACCACAAGTCGGTCAAGGAGAGCCTCGACGAGTTCGAGCGCATCGTCGTCGAGGCGGACGGTGGGAACGGCGTGGTGCTCGTCCCGGCGTTCTCCCTCGGACGCACCCAGGACATCCTCTACCACCTGAACCGGATGAAGGAGGCCGGGCGGCTCCCGCGCCTGAAGGTCTACCTCGACAGCCCCCTCGCGACGAAGCTCATGGCCGTGTACCGGGGGAACGAGAGGATCTTCGACGAGGACGCCCGGGGGCTCCTGCATCGGGGCGACGACCCGTTCGACTTCGACGGCCTGAGCGTCGTCTCCGACGCGCGCGAGAGCGCGCGCCTCACGCGCGAGGCGCACGGGGCGATGATCATCTCGGCGAGCGGGATGTGCCAGGGGGGCCGCATCGTGCACCACTTGCATGCCATGCTGCCCCGCACCGGCACGCACGTCGTGATGGTGGGCTACCAGGCACCGGGCACGCTGGGCCGACGCCTCGTCGACCGGGCGCGCTCGGTGCGGATCCGGGGCGTCGAGGTCGCGGTGAACGCGAAGATCCACACGATCGGGGGCTTCTCCGCCCACGCCGGCCAGCACGAGCTGCTCGCCTGGCTGTCGGCGATCCGTCCGGCGCCGAAGCAGACGTTCCTGGTCCACGGCGAGCCCGCGACGCTCGACACGTTCGGCGAGCGCATCACGACGGAGCTCGGCTTCCCGGTCACCGTGCCCGAGCACCGGGAGGGGTTCACGCTGTAGGCCGGGGTCGGGGCCCCGGACGGTGCCGACGAGCAGGGGGGCGGCGGGGGCCGGCGGGAGGGCCGCCGCCGCTCGCACGCGCCTCCTTCCGCCTCTCCTCTACTGCATCCGGATGCCGAACCAGTCGAGATCGATCGTGTCGAGCACCTCGATCTGGTCGCGGTCGAGGTAGGCCTTGGTCCCCTCCTTCACGCGCGAGGCGAGCGCGATGGCCCGCTCGAAGTACGTCTCCTGCGTGTCGGGGATCACGAGCTTGAACAGCTTCATGAACGCCTCGGCGCGCTTGGGGCTGTTCTCCGGATACTGCTCGGCGGTCTGGATCTCCTCGAGGGGCGAGACCCCGTCGCTGCGGGGCACCTGGAGCAGCTCGAACAGCTCCGTCTGGATGCTCGTGATCTCCTGGCCGAAACGCTCGGCCTGCTCGGGCCGCAGCTTCAGCGCCGTCGCGAGCTGGACGAACGCCGGCTTCTTGGGAACGAGGGGCCCCGCGGCCTTCTTGACCTGCTCGCGGAACTTCTGCTCCGTCACGTAGCGGTCGACCACCGCGCGGACCGCGTCGTCGAACTTGGCGTCCGCGAGGACGGCCGAGGCCGTCGAGGGCCCGCCCACGGAGGCGGCGCCGTCGGGCGCCTTCATCAGCTCGGCCCAGAGCTTGTGGACCTCCGAGCGCACCTCGCCGAGCTGGGTCGACTGGGTCTTCTCGGTGGCCTCGAGCCGACCCCGCAATGTGGTGATCTCGGCGTCGCGGGCCGCCACGTCGGCCGGGGAGGTTGCGAGGGCGACCGCGGGCCGCTCGAGCTCGACGGCCTCGAGGCGACGGGCGAGCGCGCGCTGCTCGACGAGGGACCATCCGAGACCGGTCGCGAGGCCGGCGGTGACGAGCGTGTGGATCCAGACGGACGAGGTGGCCATGGGCAGCTCCGATGCGTCGTGGCCCGCCCCGGGCCACGCGCACACACCGTACCGCACGGACGCCCCGCGGTTTCGGCCCAGGAGCGCGCACCCCGGCCGGCACGCCCCCCGGTGCGCCGCGGTGCCTCCCTCGGACGCCCCCCCCGGAGCCGCGCCTCTATCTCGTGATCTCGAGGGTGGCCGTGGCCGGCTTCTGGAGGTTGTGGATGCTGATCTGCCGGGCCAGCTCGCGCGCCGTCGCGTCGAACGCCTCGCGCACGGCCGCCGGAGCGTCGGGATCGATCACCGCCGGGATGCCCGCGTCGCCGCCCACCCGGACCTGCGCGTGGAGCGGGATCGCGCCCAGGAAGGGGATGCCCTGGCTCACCGCAAAGGCCTTCGCGCCGCCGTGGCCGAAGATGTCGTCGCGGTGCCCGCAGGAGGGGCACGCATAGAAGGACATGTTCTCGACGAGTCCGAGGATCGGGATCTTCAGCTGGCGGAACATCCCGACGGCCTTCCGCACGTCGAGCAGCGCCACGTCCTGCGGGGTGCAGACGACGACGGCTCCCGTCACGGGGATCGACTGCGCGAGCGTCAGCGCGACGTCGCCGGTGCCGGGCGGCAGGTCGATCACGAGGTAGTCGAGGGCGCCCCACATCACGTCGCCGAGGAACTGGCGGATCGCCGTGTGGACGATCGGCCCGCGCCAGACGACCGGCTTGTCGGGGTCGAGGATGAGCCCCATGGACATCATCTTGAGCCCGTGGGCCTCGTTGGGGACGATCGCCTTGCCGTCGGGCGAGGCGGGGCGGCGCTCGTTGCCGAGCATCTTGGGGATCGACGGGCCGTAGACGTCGCCGTCCATCAGGCCCACCGTCGCGCCGCTCCGCAGCAGCGAGAGCGCGAGGTTCACGGCCACGGTGGACTTGCCCACGCCGCCCTTGCCGGCGCCCACGGCGATGAAGTTCTTCACCTGGGGCGCGAGATCGCCCGCCATCGGCAGGCGCCCGCTGCCCTTGACGACCGCCGTCATCTCGGCGGCCACCGAGGTCACGCCCGGCAGGCGCCCCACGGCGGCCTCCGCCTGGCCCTTCAGCTGCTCCTTCACGGGACAGGCCGGCGTCGTGAGCTCGATGCGCAGCGAGACGCGACCGCCCTCGATCCCCACGTGCTTCAGAAACCCCAGGGACACGATGTCGATGCCCAGGTCGGGGTCCATCACGGACGACAGGGCGCGACGGACCTCGGCTTCGGTGACGGGCATGGGCGGCTCCGCGGGATCGGGGGCCAGTCTCGCCGGGCGGCAGGGGTGCCCCCACCCTTGCGCGCAGGGATCGGCCCGTTCCCGGCCGTCCGCCGCCTACCTCGCCCCCGCGGGCGCCCCCGCGTCGCGACGCGCGCCCGTGGCCATGGCGAGCACCTCGGCCACGCAGCGCTCGATCCCCGGCGCCACGTGACGGATCGAGGGGCCCAGCATGTACGCCGGAGTCGAGACGATCCGGTTCTCCCGGTCGACGACGACGCCGTCCACGGCGCACTTCTCCGTCACCGCGCCGCACGCCGCCATCTCCGCCTCGACGCCCGGGTCGTCGCCCACGGTCAGCCGGGGATGCGCGGAGCCCAGGGCCTTCGCCACCACGAGCGGCGCGATGCAGATCGCCCCGATCGGCTTCTTCGCGGCGTGCATCTCCCGCAGGAGCCTAACGACCTCGGCGTTCACCTCGCCCTTCGCCCCCTTCGTGCCGACCGTGGCGAGATTGTTCGCCGCGCCGAACCCTCCCGGCAGCACGAGCGCGTCGAGGTCCTTCGCGCGCGCCTGGCGCACGTCCTCGACGTGCCCCCGCGCGATCCGGGCCGCCTCCACCAGCACGTTGCGCCGCTCGCCGGGCACGGGGTTCCCACGCAGGTGATCCACGACCCCGGCCTGGTCGACGTCCGGCGCGAAGCAGCGCACCTCCGCCCCGGCGCGGTCGAGCGCGAGCAGCGTGAGCACGCTCTCGTGGATCTCGGCCCCGTCCTTGAACCCGCATCCCGACAGGAGCACGCCGACCTTCACGCTCGCCATGGGATCACCTCCCTCGTGAGCCTACGCACGTCGGAGGGGAGGGGCAACGGGAGGGACCGGAGCCGAGGGCCCCTGCCGCCGCGCCCCCACCCTCCACCGCTCGGTTCGCCCCCCAACGGCCTATCCGGTCGGCGGCTTCGGGTGCGGCGCCATGAACACGAGCAGGCGCAGGTCGTCCGGTCCCGAGTTCTCGACGCCGTGGTCCTCCCCGGCCGGGCAGAGGACGGCGTGGCCCTCCCGCACGTCGAAGGTCTCCGCCCCGACGCGCACCCGGCCGCGCCCGCCGAGCACGGCGTAGATCTTGTCCGACGCCACGTGCGCGTGGGGCGCCTGCGCCTGCCCGGGGACGAGCACGTACACGTCGCAGAAGAAGCGCGACGTCTCGAACAGGTTCACCTTGCGCAGCTTGCCGGGGGCGCCGCCAGCGACGGCGGCGAAGTCCTTGACGAGGTCCACGGGAGGCTCCACGAAGAGACGGGGGCGGATCCGGGGCCGGGGGCCCGGTGGTAGGATCCCATCATGACAGCGGCAGCCGGCGGACCGGTCGTGATCGTCCTCGCCGCCGGCGGGTCCCAGCGCCTCGGCCGGGACAAGCTGCTCGAGGACGTCGGCGGACTGCCGATGCTCCAGCGCACGGTGGCCTGCTACACGAAGGCGAGCCGGGTCGGGGACGTCCTCATCGTCCTGGGACCCGGCCCGAAGGCCACCTGGCAGTGGCTCGTGGGCCTTCGGGTGCACCTGATCGAGAACCCGCACCCCGGTCGCGGGATGATCTCGAGCATCCGGGTCGGCCTCGGCTCCGCGTGGGCGAAGGACAAGGAGTTCCTCCTCGCACCGGCCGACGTGCCGTTCGTCAAGCCCGAGGTCGTCGACAAGCTCCTCGTCGACTTCCGGACGCGGAGCCCGCAGATCCTGATCCCGACCTACAAGGGGCTCGGAGGCCACCCGGGCATCTACGCGGCGTCGGTCCAACCCGACTTCTTCATGCACGGCGACACGAGCGGCGCGAAGGAGATCCTCCTCCGCCACCACGACCGCACCCTCCGCATCGCCGTGCCCGACCCCGACGTCTGCTTCGACATCGACACCGAAGCCGACCTGCGCATCGCCACCGACCCCGGCGCCCGCTGGGCCCGCGTCGAGACCGAAGCGCTTGCGCGCACGCAGTCGAGGCACGGGTAGAACGGAAGGCCGGGCGCCGTCGCGGTCGAACCGGC
>JAYTCP010000462.1:0-4676 GCA_043736435.1 Planctomycetia bacterium
CCGCAAACGTCGGCGCCGGCTTCGACGGCAGGGGGGTGGCCATCGCCGGCATGGGAGCCCCCTTCGCCGGCCCGGGCGTCGGCGGGGTCCGCGTCACGACGGCGGGCGCCACCGGTACGGGGGCGGCCTGCTCGGCGCGCACCTGGCGCTCGGCCTCGAGCCAGTCCTCGAGGGAGCGCCCGGGCTGGCGGCCCCGGCGGACGTAGAGCGCGAACGCGCGCGCCGCGACGAGATCTCGGTCGAGCTCAGCCATGGAATCCTCCGCGGTCTGCGGGGGGAGGAGGGCCCCCCGTCGGGCCCTCCTCCGGGCCCGAGGGCCCAGCCTACGACGAAGCGGCCTGCCCGTCCCATTTCCCGCAGGCCTTCCCCTTGCCCTCGCGCGCGCTTCCGGCCACGATCCGCGCCCCGCGTTCACCGGAGATCCACGTGGCCTCGACAATCGCCAAGGTGTCCTCGAAGTGGTGGTCGCCGCGCCTTTCGAAGGAGGTCCTCACCTGCCGCTGGGGGCACGCCGGCGTCCCGGTGATCCTCTTCCCCACGGCGGGGGGAGACGCCGAGGAGTGCGAGCGCTTCCACATCATGAAGGTGCTCGACGAGCTCCTCTCCGGGGGCCGGATCCGCGTCTACTCGAGCGACTCGGTCGCGGGCCGCGTGTGGACCGACGGCGAGTCGTCGGGCACGCACCGGGCGTGGATGCAGGGCCAGTACGACGCGTTCATCGCGCACGAGGTGATCCCCGCGATCCGGAAGGACTGCGGCAATCCGGCGGCCACCGCGATCACGGCCGGGGCCTCCATCGGCGCGTTCAACGCGGTCGCGACGGTCTGCCGCCACCCCGACCTCTTCCACGCCGGGGTCGGCATGAGCGGCACCTACGACCTCGCCCGGTGGATGGACGGCGAGCACACCCTCGACTTCCACTACGCGAGCCCCCTCCACTTCATCCCGAAGCTGCCCGAGGGCTCCGCCCAGCTCGTGGGGCTCCGCAAGCGCTTCCTGGTCCTCGCGACCGGCGAGGGCGACTACGAGGCGCCGTGGGAGTCGTGGCAGATCGGGCAGGTCCTGGGCGCGCGGGGCATCCCGAACCGCGTCGACTTCTGGGGCGAGTCCTACCGCCACGACTGGAACACCTGGCGCGACATGCTGCCGAAGTACCTCGATGAGCTGACGAAGAAGTAGCGGGGAAGGGCCCGTTCGGCCCCCACGCGGGCCCCGCCGCCCCCACGATCCTCTACTACTTCTTCTGGCCCACGAGCTTCGCGAAGCGGCGCAGCAGCGCCGTCGCGGCGGGTGTGGGCCTGAGCGTCTCTAGGAACGGGTCCTGCGTGATGGGCGCGTCGTCGGCGAGGCCCACCGGCCGGTACTTGTGCAGGTACCCGAGATGGCGGTAGGCCACGGTGACCTGGTCGAGCTCGGGGTGGAACTGCGTCGTCCAGAACGGCTTCCCGTGCACGCGGAACGCGTTCACCGGGCACCGCTCGGTGTAGGCGAGCAGGTCCGCGCCGGGCGGCAGCTCGAGCGCGCGGTCGTTGTGGCCCGCCTGGGCGAGGAACGGATCGGGGAGCGCCCCGAAGACCGGGTCTGCGCGGGCCACGTCGGTGAGCTGGAGCTCGATGGTGCCGAGCTCGCGACGCGCCGGGTCCTTCACCATGGTGCCCCCGAGCGCCAGGGTGGTGATCTGAAGGCCGAAGCACGAGCCGAACGTGGGCACCCCCGAGGGAAGCAGGACGTCGCGCACGTACTCGACCAAACGCTTCACCCACGGGTGCGGGTCGAGCGCGCTGTAGTCGCCCGAGCCCCCCATCAGCACGCCGCGCGCGGCGCGCAGCTCCGCGGCGGTCGGGACCCGGTCGATCAGGTCCACCACGTGGACGTCGGAGAGCTTCACCCCGAGCGCCCCCGCGAAGCACTCGACCTCGTGCCCCCGCATGGGGTCGAGGGGATCGCGGGACTGCATCAACAGGAAGGGATGGGCCATGGGCTCCTCACATCTGCGTGTAGCGCGGCCCGCTGCCACCCTCGCGGGGCGCCCAGCGCGGGCCGAGGACGTCGGTCGCCTTGCAGTCGATGCAGTTCGGCGCGTTCACCACGAGCTTGTCGCCCTGGCGCTCGTACACGCCCGCGGGGCAGAGGCTCGCGTAGAGATCGGCCACCTCGCCCGTCACGTCCTTGCCGACGAGCAGGTGGCTCGGCACGTCGTCGCGCGTCTTGTTGCCCGAGCGGAACACGCCGTCCACCTTGCTGAAGGTGAGCTTGCGGTCGGGCGTGAACGGCGTCGGAGGTACCACCGCGCGGGCCTCCTCGGCGTCGGTCTCGCAGGCGATGCGCCAGCCGGGGAACGCGCCGAACGTCGCGGTCATGAGCGAGGCCTTGAGGCCGCCCAGGAAGAAGCCGCTCTTGAACGCGAGGCGCATGTTGCGCCGCTTGCGCAGGAGCCTCATCGTGTCGCTCTGCGCCATCGCCTCGTCGTAGGGGGCAAGGGCCTCGGGGCCCGTGTCCTTCGCCTCGAGCGCGCGGAAGATCGCCCGCGCGGCCGCGATGCCCGAGTGCATCGCGTGGTGGATGCCCTTGAGGCCCGCCACGTCGACGAAGCCCGCGGCGTCGCCGAGCAGCATGACGCCGCGGCCCTGGCGTCGCTGGGGCAGCGCGTAGTAGCCGCCCTCGGGGATCGTCTTCGCGCCCCACTCGACGAGGGTGCCGCCCTCGAGCACCTTCTTGAAGAGCGGATGGAGCTTCATGGTCTGGAGGAGGCGGTGCACGTCGAGGTCGGAGCGCTTCGCGTCGAGGCCGGCCACGAGGCCGATCGAGACGAGGTTCTTCCCGAGCGGATAGAACCAGCTGCCGCCGAACGTGCCGCGGGGCAGCGGCCACCCCATCGTGTGGATCACGGCGTCGAGAGGCTGCTTGACCTCCCAGACCTCCTTGACGCCCAGGGCGTAGATCTGCGGGTTCGGGCTCGTCACGCCGGCCCACAGCGCCCACGCCTGCGCGAGCGGGCTGCGCGTGCCGTCGGAGAGGACGACCACCTTGGCCGAGAGGTCGGTGGGCGCCGTGAAGCCGCTGCCGGGCGTGCCGTCGCGCTTGAGCCCCGCCGGGGTCGTGCGGACGCCGACGACCTTTTCGCCCTTGACGAGGAGGGAGTCGGCCGGGGTGCCCGTGAACACGTTGACGCCGAGCGCCTCGGCCTTCTCCCCGAGCCAGCGCACCATCTCGGACAGACTGCCCGTGAAGTTGCCGTGGTTCTTCATGGGCGGCGGCGTCGGGATGCGCCACGCGTGGCCGCTCGTCAGGAAGTACACACGCTCGCCGTCCACCCGCTGGCGGAAGGGGAAGTCGGCATCCTGGAGCTCCGGGAAGAGCGCTCGGAATCCGCTCGGGTTGACGACCGCGCCCGACAGGTTGTGCTGGCCGAGCCCCTCGGCCTTCTCGAGGACGGCGATGTTGACCTCGCCGAGCCCCCCGCCGCCCGCCGCATCCTTCTTGACGAGCCGGGCCAGCTCGATGGCGCCCGCGAGACCCGCGGGGCCCGCCCCCACGAAGACCACGTCCATCTCGACGGCCTCGGACGAGGGCGCCTCCGAGACGATCAACCGTTCGAGCGGCAGGGCGGCCTGATGCTGCGCGGGAACGAGCGTCTCGGGCATGGCAGGGCCTCCGCCGCCGTTGTACCGGGGCCCCGTCCGGGCGCCCCGGGCGGGCGGGAGCGCTGCACCCGCGCCGCACCGGGCGGTCTTCGCACCGCTGCGCTGGCGGGCGGCCGGCGGGCCTACGTGCCCCCACCGGGCAAGGGGTACCCGCGATCTACATCCCCCCCGCAGGCCCCCACAGGATCGATCAGAGGGGTAGGTACCGCACCTGGTCGTCCAGCTCGTTCTCGCCGGCGCACACCAACAGTAGGATCAGGTCGTCGATCGCCCGGCCGACGGCCACATCGCGTGGGACTTCGATGACCCCACGCATGGGCCGACCCGCGACGATGCGTTCGTGGGCATGTGCGGTCATCGTGCTCACGTCGTGCGTGAGGACGACTCTCCCTTGCTCGGCGGCCCAAGCCAGGATCGCAGGATCATCCGCGCCGACGAGCCCGCTGTCCTGCACGCGAACGAGATCCACCGACGGGTAGCGACGGCGTAGACCCCGCACGATCACGTTGTTGAAGTTCTCGTCCGCGGCGAAGCGCAGCACCGGTCAAGCGTTCGGATTGCGACGGCGGGCCAGCAGTCGCTCGCGGAGGCCGGAGGGGCTCCAGCGAGACTCGTTCTGCCGGCGCACGTCCTTCGCGATCTTCTCGCGCTCCGCGACGTAGGCATCCACGGCCGCTCGGTCCCTCAGGTAGTACGCGATGGTGGCGTAGATGTCGGCCAAATCCGCGCTGGGATACTGCTCGGCGATCTCCTCCGCCGTGCAGCCCTCGCGGAACGCGGCGATGACCGTATCGAGGGTGACGCGCGTGCGACCGACGCGAACGACACCGTCGGCGTCGATTCGAAGTGGCATCGAGGGCGTGAGGAGGAGCGGGGTCATGATGGCTTCCGGTCTGGATTCTACCCCGACGGCGGCGTGCGGGAGGACTCGCAGGTGGACGGGGCGGTCCTGGGATGGGGACGGTGCTGTGCCAGAGCAGACGCCGCCAACAATTCGTGCGGTACCGTGCCAGAGCAAACGCCGCTACTTTT
>JAYTCP010000463.1:0-7491 GCA_043736435.1 Planctomycetia bacterium
CCGCCCAACCGCCGGACCTTCCTTCTCCCAGAAGACTCGGGGTGCCCGTGGCCGACGACGCGTCCACACGCCTCCTCGTCGGCCTGGGCAACCCGGGCCCCGAGTACGACGGCACCCGCCACAACGTCGGCTTCGAGGTGGTCGACCGTCTCGCCGCCCGGTGGGGGACGCGGTTCGAGCGCAGCAACCTCGTAGCGGGCCTCGTCGCGAACGCGGTCCCCGAGGGGCTCCCGCGCATCCGGCTCTTCAAGCCGATGACGTTCATGAACGTCTGCGGGCCCGCCTTCGCCCGAGCCCTGCACGTCTTCGAGGTCGACGTGGACGCCACCCTCGTCGTGGTCGACGACTTCATGCTCGACTTCGGCCGGCTCCGCTTCCGGGCCGACGGCAGCAGCGGGGGCCACAACGGGCTCAAGTCCATCGAGGGGGCGCTCAAGACCCGCGTCTACCCGCGGCTCCGGATCGGGATCGGCCCCGTCCCCGGCAGCCGCGACCCCGCAGACTTCGTCCTCGGCCGATACGACGCGGCCCAGCGCAAGGAGCTCCCCTTCGTGGTGGAGGAGGCGGCCGACGCGGTCGTCACCTGGCTGCGGTCCGGGATGGCGAAGGCCATGGAGCGACACAACGGGAAGGGCACCGAGCCCGACTGACCGGGGGGCCGGTCGCGGAGTGTGGGGGCGGCGGGGGCCGGCCCCCGTCGCCCCCGAGAGGATCTCTCCACCGTCTCCCCCGCCAAACGGAGGCGCTCCCGCCTTCGGTCGCTACATTCGCCCCTTCGTCCCCCAGAGAGCCCCCGGAACCCGGGGGGAGCCCTGCACATGAAGGTACGTGATTACGAGGCGATGTTCCTCCTGGACAACGCCGCTGCGGTCGCCGACTTCGACGCCACCACGGCGGTCGTCGACCAGATCCTCGGGAAGGCCGGCGCCACGATCGTCCAGAAGGAGAAGTGGGACGAGCGCAAGCTCGCCTACGAGATCCGCGGGCACAAGCGCGCCACCTACTACCTGACGTACTTCCGTGCGCCCAACGACGCGGTCGCCAAGATCCGCGCCGACGCGGCCCTCGCCGACAAGATCGTGCGCCACCTGATCCTGGTGCTCGACGAGCCGATCGAGATCCACGTCAAGAAGCGCGCCGAGGAGCGCGAGCGCCTCGCCGAGGAGAGCCGCAAGGCGAGCCTCGCGGCGGGCTGGGGCGCGGGCGGCGAGGACCGTCCCCGCCGTCGCCGCGACGACGAGGAAGGTGGCGACTTCGACGGCGCGGACATCACCGTCCCGCCGGACGTGGTCGAGTAGACCCAGGCCCGACGCCGTTCGGCGACGAGCGAGACCGATCCCGAGACAGGTTCAGCGACACGGTTCCAGAGACGACGATCCAGAGACAACGACGAGCCGAGAGGAGACCGGGCGATGCCGCGGATGACGAAGCCGCCGAAGAAGAAGAAGCGCCTGAAGAAGGTCATCGAGAAGGGCAAGTGCCGCTTCACGAAGGCCCGCGTCGAGGCGATCGACTACAAGGACGTCGCCACCCTCCAGAAGATGGTGAGCGCCCAGGGCAAGCTCTACGGCCGCAAGCGGACCGGGACGATGAGCCACTTCCAGCGCGAGCTGAAGCTGGCCGTCAAGCGCGCCCGGTTCCTGGGCCTCCTGCCGTACGTGGCCCGCTAGGCGGAGACGACCCATGGCCATCGAAGTGCTCCTCCGTCGCAGCGTCGACAGCCTCGGCCGCGTGGGCGAGGTCGTCCGCGTGAAGCCGGGCTACGCGCGCAACTACCTCTTCCCGCATGGCATCGCGGTCCTCCCCTCGAAGGAGAACCTGCGGCTCGTCGAGAAGGACAAGGCCGTCGAGGCCGAGCTCGAGGCCGTGCGCGCGAAGGTGCGCGCCGAGCTCCTCGCCAGGCTCTCCGGCGCCCAGGTCCACATCGAGGCGAAGAGCAACCCAGAGGGGCACCTCTTCGGCTCCGTCGGCCCGAAGCAGGTCGCCGACGCCCTCGTGGCGAAGGGCTTCAAGGACGTCGAGGAGCGGAACGTGCGCTTCGAGCACGTGAAGCAGCTCGGCGAGTACGAGGTGAAGGTCCACCTCTCGGCGGACGCCGAGACGACGATCAAGCTCTGGGTCGTCGACGAGGTCACCAAGACCACGTCGAAGGAAGCCGCCGCGCCCGCGAAGGACGCCCCGGCCCCGGCCAAGGGCGCTCCGGCCCCGGCCAAGGGCGCTCCGGCAAAGGGCGCGAAGTAGCCCCCACGAAGTAGCCGCCACAAAGTAGCCCAGGGGGGCGGCCCGGGCTTCCCGGCGGCCGCGTTCCCGTCCCGCCGGCGTCCCGTCTCCCTTCCCTTCTGTTCCTGCGCGGGCGGCGCTCCGATCCCGGAGCGCCGCCCGCGTCCGTTACTACCGGACTACCGGCCGCGAGTCGACCCGGGCACAGGGGGGAGCCGGGCGACCCGCCGCCCCGTCGCGGGCTGGCTTCCCGCGACTGATTCTGCTATAAGTTCTTGCGAATCACTAGGTTATGATCGTTCCTGGGGACTTCCCTGGGACGATCTGTGGAGGGCGGGTGGACGCACGTCGCCGCGTTGGGCACGTCGCGCCCCATCCCGCGCCTCCCGTGGAGGCCCCGGACCGGGGCCCCCGTGACCTAGGCTGCCCGTTCTCCGTGAAGGGGGCGGTTTCCCCGCTCCCCGGAGTCCTCCCGTGATCGAGCGCATCGCCCCCTCCTCCGGCTCCCTCGACGCCCCGGGCGCCCCGTTCGCCCGGGTGCCCCCGCACAGCCTCGAGGCCGAGATGGCCCTCCTGGGCTCCCTCCTCCTCGACCCCGAGGCGGTGGGCACCGTCGTTCCCCTCGTCCAGCCCGACGACTTCTACAAGGGCGCCCACCGGCGGCTCTTCGAGGTGATCCGGAGCCTCTTCGACCGTGGGGACCCGGCCGACCCGCTGGTCGTGATGCGCGAGTGCGAGCGGCTCCAGATCCTCGACGAGATCGGCGGGCGCGAGCTCCTGTCCTCGCTCGCGGCCAGCGTGTCCACCTCGGCCAACGCCGAGCACTACGCCCGGATCGTCCGCGAGAAGTCGATCGCCCGGGCCGTGATCCGCGCCGCCGGCGAGCTCATGAAGTCCGCGTACGACGAGGAGGGGCGCGGCGACGACCTGCTCGAGATCGCCGAGCACAAGATCTTCGAGATCTCGCGCACGAAGGACATGGGCACGGCGTCGAGCGTCCGCTCGATCCTGGAGGAGACGTTCCGCGAGCTCGACAAGCGCGACGGCGCCTCGTCGGGCATCCCGACGGGCTTCCACCAGATGGACGAGCTGACGGCGGGTCTCCACCCGGGCGAGCTGATCATCGTCGCGGGCCGCCCCTCCATGGGGAAGACGACGTTCGCGCTCAACATGGCCTACAACGTCGCCGTCCATGCGAAGGTCGGGGTGGTCATCTTCAGCCTCGAGATGTCGCGGCAGCAGATCACGAAGAACGTGCTCTGCTCCCACGCCATGGTCGAGGCGCACAAGCTCCGCGGCGGCCGTTTCCTCGACGACGCGGAGTACGCGCGCCTCACCGAGGCGGCGGGGCCCCTCTACGACGCACCCCTCTTCGTGGACGACACCCCCGGCCTGTCGACGACCTCGCTCCGCGCCAAGGCGCGCCGGCTCAAGCAGAAGCACGACATCGGCCTCATCGTCATCGACTACCTCCAGCTCATGGAGGCCATCGGGGCCAGCAAGAACGTCGACAGCCGCCAGCAGGAGATCTCCTACATCTCCCGGTCGCTCAAGGGGATCGCGCGCGAGCTGTCCGTGCCCGTGATCGCCCTCTCCCAGCTCAACCGCGCGGCCGACTCCCGCGAGGACCACAAGCCGCGCCTGTCCGACCTGCGCGAGAGCGGGGCAATCGAGCAGGACGCAGACGTGATCTGCTTCCTGTACCGCAAGCACTACTACACGAAGGCGGAGAGCGACCGCGGCCTGGCGGAGGTCATCATCGCCAAGCAGCGCAACGGGCCGACCGACACGGTCCGGCTCGCGTTCCTCGATCAGTTCATGCGGTTCGACAACCTCGCCCTCGGCTCGGGGCCCGTCTGACGGGCGCCCCGGGGGCGGGGCAGGGGGGGACATCCGCCGCGCCGCCCCGGTTCGCCGGGGAGGAACGGGCCCGTGGAGCCCCGAAGCGTTCGTGACCTCGGCCTGCGGGGATGGGTAGGATCGGCTCCCGCCGGCCCTCCGCCGGCCGCCGGGCCCCTGCCCGTTGCCGTGGCCGATCGGGAGGGTGCATCTTGGGATCGCCGGTGGCGGGGCGCTACGGACTTGCTGCCGTCGTCGCCTCCCTGATCGCCGGGTCCCTCCTCCTCTCCCGGGGGGCGGCGTCGGCGGACGACCTGCCCCCGCCGGTTCACCGGCCGTTTGGGCAGCAGCCCCCGCCGCCCCCCCCGATTGCCCCCCCGGTCGCGCCCCCGGCGCCTCCCCCCGAGGCGCCCCCCCCCGGTTTGCCACCGCCGTCTCCCGTCCCCGTCCCGACTGCCGGGCCCCCGTCGCGGGAGCCGCCGGTCGCGGCCGAGCCCATCGTGCGGCGCATCGAGTTCTCCGGGAACACGATCTACGCCACCGAGATGATGAAGGTGAAGCTCAGGACGAAGGAGGGGCGCCGCCTCGACAAGGTCGTCCTCGACGCCGACACCGCCGTCCTCTACGAGTTCTTCGAGGAGATCCGCACGGAGCAGGTGGACGTGCCCGGCGGCATCGTCCTGCGCTTCGTCGTGAAGGAGAACCCGATCGTTCGGGAGGTGGTGCTCAACGGCCTCGAGGACATCAAGGAGGCGGAGATCGTCGCGCTGGGCCTCCACACCCGCGCGGGCTACCCCTTCGACAAGCGCAAGTCCGACCTCGACCGGGAGGACATCGGGACCCTCTACCGGCGCAAGGGCCATCCCTTCGCCGACGTGGCCATCGCGACGCCTGCCTCGCTGCCCGGCGGGGGCCTGCGGGTCGTGTTCACCATCGTCGAGGGCCCCGCGGTCAAGGTGGACGAGGTCGTCATCGCAGGCAGCTCGGCCGTGCCGCGCAAGCGCATCCTCGAGGCGATGCTCACGAAGACCTCCGGCCTGTTCTCCTCGAGCACGTTCAGCGACGAGACCCTCCGCGAGGACCTCGTCGAGGTCCGGCGCCTCTTCCGCGCCGAGGGCTACCTCGACGCCGAGGTCGCCCTCGAGGACCTGCGCTTCTCCGACGACAAGTCGAAGGTCGTGATCGTCATCGCCGTGGTCGAGGGCGAACGGTACACGGTGGGGAAGGTCGAGGTCGAGACGCTGCGCGAGGTTTCCGGGGTGGGCGCCATGCCGCCCGACGACGTCGCGTGGTTCTCCCCGGACACGATCCGCGGCTGGCTCGGCCTGGTGCCCGGCGAGCCCTACTCGGGCAAGGTCGAGGACAAGGGCCGCGAGCGGATCCGCGAGGAGTACTTCCGCCGCTCCTACCTCGAGGTGTCGATCGAGCGCGCCGAGCTGCGTCCCCGCGCGCAGGGCCGCGTCGTCGACGTCGCCCTGACCATCAAGGAGGGGCTCAAGCTGCGCGTCGCCCGCGTCGCCTTCCTCGGCAACGAGTACACCCGCGACAAGGTGCTCCGCCGCGAGGTCCGCGTCGAGCCCGGCGACTGCGTGGACCGGAACGAGCTCGACCGCGGCCTGACGCGCCTGCGCGACCTGCGGTACTTCGACCGCGTGACGCGACGCATCGACGACGTGATCGGGCCCGACGGGCGCGACATGGCCGACCTGAAGGACGTCACGTACGAGGTCGTCGAGGGCAAGACCGGCAAACTCAGCGTCGGCCTGGCCCTGTCGGGCGAGGGCGGCCTGTCGGCCAACCTGTCGTTCAACAAGCGCAACTTCGACATCGCGCGGCCCGCGACCTCCTGGGACGACCTCACGTCGGGACGCGCCTTCACCGGCGCGGGCCAGCGGTTCAGCATCTTCCTCGTGCCCGGCACGATCACGAGCCAGTTCGGCGTGCGTTTCGGCGAGCCCCACCTGTTCGGCAGCAACTTCGACTTCGACGTGGGCCTCCGCCGCACGATCTCCTATCGCGAGGGCTACCGCGAAGATGCGGCGGGCTACGACGTGCGCTTCGCCTATCCCCTCCACCGGGCGTACGACGACCGAACGATCCTCACGGCCGCGCTCGGCTGGGCCCACGAGCTCAAGGGCATCGGCAAGGTGCGGTCCTACGCCGTGCCCGGCGTGTTCCTGTTCGAAGGCGAGAGCGAGGTCCGCACCCTGACGGGCGCCCTCTCCCTGCGGCGGGTGGACGACGCGGCGCGTCCCGGCACCAAGTCGAGCACCACCCTGCGCTTCGAGTACGTGGGCGGCGTCCTCGGCGGCGACATCGACTTCGTGAAGCTCCAGGCCGACCACGACCACCGGTGGGTCGTGGGGGAGGACGACGAGGGCCGTCGCCGCTTCCTCACGGCCTTCGGCTCCGTCGGCGTCTCCGACGCGTTCGGCGACACGCCCGAGGTCCCGCCGTTCTCGCGCTTCTACATGGGCGGGCGCGGCACCGTCCGCGGCTTCGCCTCCCGCAAGGTGGGCCCGCACAGCAACTACCGCCCCATGGGCGGCGAGTTCACGATGTTCGGGACCGTCGAGTACCAGCACCCCCTCATGGACATCATCGACGCCGTCGCCTTCGTCGACGCCGGCACCCTGGGCACCTCGATCAGGGCCGACGACGCGTTCATCCCGCGCCTGTCCATCGGCGTGGGGCTGCGCATCACGATTCCCCAGCTGGGCGCGCCGTTCGCGATCGACTTCGCCTATCCGGTGCTGACGGGACCCGACGACCACACCCTGTTCGTCTCCTTCAGCCTCGCCCGCGACTTCTAGCTTCCGGGGCCCGGCGTCCGCCGCGCGGCCGTCCCGGGGTCCGTGGGAGGGATCGCCGGGCAGGCGCCCCGTCGGGCGGGTGGGGCTTTCGGGCCGATGAGGCCCGACGGGGGGGAGGGGGCCCGCCGGGGCGGGCCGGGGGCTCGCACGGGGGGTTTTCCCCGTGGCACATCCTCCTTTAGACCCGACAATCCCCCCGTCCAGCATCCCTCCCGGAGGATTCCATGCGTCGCACCGGACCGCTTCTCGTTCTCGGCCTCACCGTGGGTGTCGGCGTCGCCCTCGTGGTCCGCGGCGTCCCCAGCCACGCCGAGCCCGTCTCGTACGGCCGGATCGCGGTGGTGGACATCGCCGACGTGATCGACAACGCCCCGGGTCGCCGCGTCATCGACGCCAACAACCGCTCCGAGGCGGACAAGATCAAGACGTACAAGCAGTCGCAGGAGGACAAGCTCCGCGACCTCGACCGCCAGATCCAGCTGAAGACGAAGGCCGACCCGGAGCGGAAGAAGCTCCTCGAGCAGTTCGCCCGCACGAACGCCGAGAGCGAGTTCGAGCTGAAGTGGCGCGCCAGCCAGGCCGACGCGGCCTACGCCGACGCGCTCGAGGGCCTGTACGG
>JAYTCP010000464.1:0-8103 GCA_043736435.1 Planctomycetia bacterium
GGCGGGCTCGGCGCCCGAGGGCCACGTCTCGACGAGGCGCGCGCCGTCCGGTCCGTCCGTCACGCGGAACACGGCGCCTCCCTCCGTCGCGAGCACGACCTCGTCGCCCGTGCGCGAGCCCGCGGGCAGCGCACCGCGCTGGATGCGCCCGAGGAGCGTGGTCGCGCCGTCTTCCGCGACGCGGTGCACGTGGCCCCGCCGCGTCGTCGCAACGGCGGGCCCGCGGGCCGGGATCGCGACGCGGAGCCATCCGTTGCCGTCCGGCGGCGGCGGGGCGACGGTCACGAGGGCATCCACCGTCCCGATGCGCATCGTTCCGTCCCGAAGGACCGCGGCCAGGCGAGCGTTCACCGCCGCCAGCTCCACGACGCCCTCGAGGCGCCCGAGCGCCCCGGGCGCGGGCTCGGGGGCGAGGAAGGCCGGACGCTCGGCCACGGCCGGGGGAGCCGCGGGGGAGGTCCGGGGCGGCGGGGGCGGGGGGGGCGGGTCGCCCGCGTGCGCGGACCGTGCCGGGTGCGCGAGCGCGAGCGCGACGGACGCGAGGAGCGCGATGCCGATCCGGATCGGGAGCAGGGGGCGGCGCGGGCGTGCGGCGAAGGGGACCACGGCGCACCGATTCTAGGCGGGAGCGATGCCCCGCGCGGGGCCGCCCGCCTTCGGCTACAAGGGGAGCCCCCACGGTAGAGGAGCCCTCCGAATGCGCATTCGCGCCGCGTGGATCGTCGCCATCGCCCTGGTCCTTGTCGCTCCCCGTCCGCTCCGCGCCGGGGAGGAAGGGCGGGCCGTCGACGACGGCCCCCTCGCCGGACTCTCGGGGGCGCGCGCCCTCGAGTACGCGAAGGAGCTCGCCGCGCCCGGGATGAAGGGCCGCAAGACGGGCTTCGAGGGCGGGCGCCTGATCGAGGAGTACCTCCAGAGCAAGCTCGGTGAGCTCGGCCTCGATCCCATGGACCGGGACGGGATCTACCTCCAGAACTTCACGTTCGGCGCGACTCAGGTGGAACCGCCCATCGGGCTTACGGTCGGCGGCGAGACGACGGTCTACGGCAAGGAGTTCGTGGACCTGCTCTACACGGGCTCCGGCACGGTGGAGGGCGAGGTCGTCTTCGTGGGCTACGGGATCCGCGCGAAGGACCGTGGCTGGGACGACTACGACGGCATCGACGTGAAGGGGAAGGTCGTGCTCGCGATCCGCGGGGCGCCGTCCGCGCGCGACGCCGAGTTCGCCCAGGAGCGGCAGATCGGATGGAAGACGTCGCTCGCCGCCGACCTCGGCGCCGCCGCGTTCCTCATCTGCGAGGGCAGCACCGCGATCCCGGGCACCATCCAGGAGAAGTTCCACCGCCCGGCCCTCCCCGCGCTCTGGGTGACCAGCTCCGTCGCCGACCGCATCCTCGCCCCTCGCGGGCGCACGCTCGCGGAGCTCAAGAGGTCGCGCGACGAGGGCGACCCCGGCCGCTCCTTCGCGTGCGGTCCGATCGCCAAGGTCGAGGTGCATGGTCGCTTCGACCCGAACGCGCAGGGGCGCAACGCGCTGGCGGGCTTCCACGGCAGGGACCCGGACCTGCGCGGCGAGGTGATCATCGTGGGCGCCCACATGGACCACCTCGGGATCGACGCGAACGGGCGCGTGTTCCACGGCGCCGACGACAACGCGTCGGGCTCGGCCACCCTGCTCCACCTGGCCGAGACGCTCGCGAAGAACCGCTGGAGGCCCAAGCGCACCGTGGTCTTCGTGTGGTTCGCCGGCGAGGAGCAGGGGCTCGTGGGCTCGAGGCATCTCGTCGAGGACCTCCCGTTCCCCTGCACGGGCATCGCGGCCGTCCTCAACATGGACACGACCGGGCAGGGCAAGCCCGAGCTCGCGATCGGCGGCGGCGAGGGCTACCCCGCCCTCTTCGCCAAGGTCAGGGGCTTCGTGCCCGAGCCGTACCGCTCCACGCTCAAGCCGTTCCGCGTGGAGGGCAACAGCGACCACTGGCCCTTCTACGAGCGGGGGATCCCCGCGTTCTTCGCCCTCACCCAGGGCGAGCATCCGAACTACCACCAGGTCACGGACGTGGCGGAGAACCTGAAGCCCGAGTGCCTCGAGGCCGCGGCCCGCGTGGTGGGGGCGATGCTCGTGGGGCTCGGCGAGGACCCTTCGCCGCTCGTGACCGGACGCGAGGTCCCCTCCTTCGTGCTGCGCGAGGGCTCTCGCGCGGTCGAGGGTCCCGTGAGCGCGAAGGGGGTCGGCGCCGTCCTCGACGCGGCCAAGGGCGCGACCGTCGACCGGTCGCCGCTCCAGGCCGCGGGCCACGCGGCGGTGGTCCTCGTCGTGGACGACGCGGGCGACTCGTCCGTCGCGCTGGCGCGCGTGCGCGAGGGGGCGCGCGCGCGACCCGCGGACGCGGTCCTCGTCACGACGGCGAGCGAGCTCGTCAACGCCGCACGCGTCGGGCGCACCGCGATCGTCGCGCGTTTGCACTGCGCGCGCACGGCCGTCGCGTTCCCCGCGGTGCTCTCGACCTACCGCGACCTCGGCGTTCGCTGGGTCGCGCCGTTCGGGCCCCTCGCGGCCCTCCCCGGGACGCCGGCCTCCACGGCGCCGGCTCCCACCGTCGCGCAGCGCGACGCGATCCTCGACGCGGCCATCGCGGCGAAGGTGATCCTCGACCTCACGGGCCTGCCGCAGGACGCCCTCGCCCCCGCGCGCGCGCGCCTCGGCGACCGTCCCGCCACGTTGCGCGTGGGCGCTCCGCTCGCCGCCGAAGCCGCCGAGGCCGCGAAGGCGCTCGCCGCGTTGCGCGCGGCGCTCGGCCCGAAGACGCTCCTGATCCTCTCGGGCGGGGCCGAGGATCCGCTCCTCGCGCAGGCCGCGCTCTTGGCCCCCGAACCCGAAGGCCTCGCCCCGGTCCTCGTCGTGTCCGAGGACACCGATCGGCTCGAGGGCCTCCTCGCCCCGGCCTCCACCGACCTCGCCGACCCGTACGGAGCCCCCAGGAAGCGCGTTCGTGCGTTGTTCGGCGGCGCCTTCGCGGAACTCCTGCGGCGCCTGTAGCGTCCCTTGACCGGTTCGCCCGCCCGCCGGAGCCAGGTCGCCGGCCCGCGGCTACGATGCCGCCCTCCCCCCGAGATCCTCGGGCCCTTCCCCATCCCCGACCCGGAGCTTCCCTGCCCATGATCCTGACCCGTCTCCTCAAGGCCGGCGCCGCGGCGCTCGTCGCCGCCGTCGGCTTCTCGACCGCGGGCTGCATCCAGTCCGAGGACAAGACCGTCATCACGAAGGACGGCTCGGGCACAGCCGAGATCAACATGACGATCGACCTCTCCAAGATCGAGCAGATGATGGAGATGTTCAAGGGGTTCGGCGGCGGCGGCGAGCCGGGCATGGAGGGCGAGGCGCCTCCCAAGGACGCCAAGGAGGACGGGTTCGCCGACGAGATGTCCGAGGAGAAGATCAAGGAGAAGCTGAAGGCGCACCCGGGCATCGAGCTGGTGAAGTACACGAACGAGAAGAAGGACGGCAAGCAGGTCATCCACGTCGAGCTCAAGTTCAAGGACGTCGCCGACTACGCCAAGGCCGAGTTCTTCGGGAACAAGGGCGCCGAGCTCGTGAAGAACGAGGACGGCAGCTTCACCCTCACGTTCGATCCCATGGGCGGCCAGGGCGACAAGATGGGCGGCGCCGGCGCCGACGCGGGCATGGCCGATGCCGACCCGATGGGCGGCGACCCGTCCATGTTCATGGGCATGCTCGAGCCCTTCCTCGGCACGTTCGAGGTGAAGACGAAGCTGACCGTGCCGGGCACGATCACCGAGACCAACGGTGCGAAGGACGGCGAGTCCAGCGTCTCGTGGGCCTTCAACTGGAAGTCGATGATGGAGTCGATGAAGGACAAGAAGCCGGCCTCGTGGGCGGTCACCTTCAAGGGCGAGGGCATCGAGCTGAAGCCCTTCAAGTTCAAGCCCGACGCCGAGGCCATGGGCAAGAAGTTCGGCGGGGGCGCGAAGTAGCCCCAGCGGCCCGCGTTCGCGTCCGGAGGGCGGCCGCGCGCGTCGCGGCCGCCCTCACTTCCTTGCAGGGGCATACGCGTCGCGCCGTGGGGCGCCGCCTCCGGCGCCCGCATCACCGTCCGACGGTGGCGGTCCGCGTGCGGGCGAGTCCGGTCTCGTCGACGAGGCCGCGCAGGCAGCGGACGGGGCGTTTGCCCTTCCAGTGGGCACGGTTGAGCCCGAGCCCCTTCGTGTCCGCGGGCGGGTGCCACAGGTGGATCGTGTCGCAGCGGCCGAAGAGGAGCCGGACGCGCGGTCGCGGGCGGGTGGCCATGGCCCGGTCGCGCAGGTCGTCGTCCTCGCCGCCCCAGCCGACGAACGCCTCGTCGAAGCCGTTGAGCTCCTCGTAGAGGCCGCGGTCGACGCCGATGTTCGTGCCGATGGCCTTCGGCCGGCGGGGGAGGTGGAGCGCGAGGCCGAAGCGGCTCTTGACGGCCCAGCGGCGGCAGGTGCGCCGGTGCGCATCCGTCACCAGCGCCTCGTGGCGGCCGGCGTCGACGTCGGCCTCGGTCAGGGCCTCGCTCGGCTCGCGGGCGACCTTCGCCATGCCGCCGACCTGGAACGACCGCGGCGCGTGCGCCATGGCGTGGAGCTCGACGAAGCGGGCGGGGGGCACGCAGTCGCCGTCGGTGAAGAGGAGGAGCGGCTCCCCGTCGCTGCGGCGGACGGCCTCGTTGAGGATCGCCGCCTTGCGGAAGCCGTCGTGGGCCTGCCAGACGTGGTCCACGGGGAACGGGGCCTCGGCGGCCCACCGGCGCACGAACTCGGCGGTCTCGGGACCGGAGCCGTCGTCCGCCACGGTCACGGCGAAGTCGCGGAAGCTCTGGCGGAGGTAGGCCCGCGCCGCCAGCCGCAGCAGGTGCAGGCGGTTGAAGGTCGACACGACCACGCGGACGCGGCGGGGCATGGGCGGAGTGTAGGAGCGGACCCGGGGGGGGTCAACGCGGACCGGGCCGCGAGCGGGGCTACGCGGGCGGGGCGCCCTTCGCGATGCGCTGGAGGCGCTCGATCGCGAGGAGCGCCTCGACCGGGGTCATGCGCTCCGGGTCGAGCTTCTCGAGCTCCAAGACGACCGGGTCGGGCTCGTTCGTGAACAGGGGGAGCTGGACCACCCTGGGCGTGGGGGCGGAAGCCCCGTCGCCGAAGCGCACCTCGCGGCCGAGGTCGCGGTGCTTCGCCTCCATGCCCGACAGCACGGCCCGGGCCCTCTCGACGACGGCCGCGGGCACGCCGGCGAGCCGGGCCACGTGGATCCCGTAGCTGCGGTCCGTCGCGCCCTCCTGGATCCGGCGGACGAACACGATCTCCTCGCCCCACTCCCGCACGGCCACGTTCAGGTTGCGCACGGAGGGGAGGTGGACCGCGATCTCGGTGAGCTCGTGGTAGTGCGTCGCGAACAGGGTGCGCGCCCCGACCACCTCGGACAGGTACTCCGTGATGGCCCAGGCGAGCGCGATGCCGTCGAACGTGCTCGTGCCGCGGCCGATCTCGTCGAGCACCACGAGGCTGCGCTCGGTCGCGTGGTGGAGGATGTGGGCCGCCTCGCTCATCTCGACCATGAACGTCGACTGCCCGCGGGCGAGGTCGTCCTCGGCGCCCACGCGCGTGAAGATCCGGTCGCACACGCCGACCCGCGCCTTCGAGCACGGCACGAACGAGCCCATCTGCGCCAAGAGGACGAGCACGGCGGCCTGGCGGATGTAGGTGCTCTTGCCGGCCATGTTCGGGCCCGTGATCAGGGCGATCCGCCGCTCGGCGTCGAGCACGACGTCGTTGGGGACGAAGCGCTCGCCCGGGGGGAGGTGCCGCTCGACCACCGGGTGCCGGCCGTCCATCAGCTCGAGCGTGCGGTCCTCGAGGATCTCGGGACGCACCCACCCGCCCGCCGCGGCGGCCTCGGCGAGGCTCTGGAGCACGTCGAGCTCGGCGAGGACCGCCGACAGGGACTGCAGCGCGGGGATCCGGGCGGCCACCTGCTCGCGCAGCGCCTGGAACAGGCGGTACTCGAGCTCCTTCGCCTTCTCGTCGGCCCCGAGCACCTTCTCCTCGTACGCGCGCAGCTCCTCGGTCACGAAGCGCTCGGCGTTGGCGAGCGTCTGGCGGCGCACGTAGTCGGCGGGGACCCGCGCGAGGTGCTGCCTCGTCACCTCGAGGTAGTAGCCGAACACGCGGTTGAAGCCGATCTTGAGACTCGGGATGCCCGTCCGCTCGCCTTCCTTCGCCTGGTACTGCGCGATCCAGTCCTTGCCCGACCGCGAGAGGGACCTGAGCTCGTCGAGCTCGGCATTCCACCCGGCGCGGATCATCCCCCCGTCCCTGATCGTCGGGGGCGCGTCGTCGGCGATCGCGCGCCCGAGCGTGTCCTTCAGGTCGTCGAACGGGTCGATCCGCTCCCGGAGCGCGGACAGGGTCAAGGAGTACGCGAGCCCGAGCATCCGCCGCACGTCGGGCAGCGGCGCGAGGCTCTGCCCGAGGGAGAGGAGGTCGCGGGCGCTCGCCCGGTTCGTGGCGACCCGGGACAGGATCCGCTCCACGTCGCGCACGTTCCCGAGCGCCGCCGCCAGGTCGCGCCGGAGGAACGCGTCCTTCACGAGCTCCTCGACCCCCTCCTGCCGCCGACGGATCGCCGCGGGCTCGCGCAGGGGGGCGAGGATCCATTCCCTGAGCATGCGGCCGCCCATGGACGACTTCGTGGCGTCGAGCGCCTCGAGCAGCGTGCCCGCCTTCTCGCCGTCCACGCGCTCGACGAGGTCGAGGCGCCGACGCGTCGAGCGGTCGAGCAGGACCATGGTGCCCGGGTCGTGCCGTTCGACCCGCGTGACGTGCGAGAGCGCCGTCATCTGGGTCGTGCGCAGGTAGTCGAGCGCGGCTCCCGCGGCCCCGAGCGACGGCGGCTCGCGGTCGAGGGCGAAGCCCACGAGGCTCGCGACCTTGAAGTGCTCCTTGAGCGCCTTGCCCGCCGACTCCGCCGCGAACGTCCACGCGGGCACGCGCGTCGCGCCGAGGCCCAGCTGCGCCTGGAGGCGGCGCGCGAGCTCCTCGCCGTCCTCGCCCTCGGGCACGAGCACCTCGGCCGGCCCGATCCTCGACAGCTCGTCGAGGACCGCCGTGGGCTCGACGTCGGCCACGAGGAACCGCCCCGTCGAGAGGTCGATCCACGCCAGCCCGACCCGCCGCTTCGACGGCCTCACCGCGAGCAGGAAGTTCGACGTCGACGGGTCGAGGGCCGCGTCCTCGGTCAGCGTCCCCGCGGTCACCAGCCGCACGACCGCGCGCTCGACGAGGCCCTTCGCGGTGGCGGGGTCCTCCATCTGCTCGCAGATCGCGACCTTGTAGCCCTGCCGCACGAGCCGCCTCAGGTAGCCGTCGGCCGCGCGCGCGGGCACGCCCGCCATGGGGATCTTCCGCTCGCGGTCCCGCGCCGTGAGCGTCAGGCCGAGCGCCTTGCTCGCGACCTTCGCGTCCTCGTGGAAGAGCTCGAAGAAGTCGCCCATGCGGAAGAAGAGGAGCGCGTCCGGGAACTTCCGCTTGGCCGCGGCGTACTGGGCCATGACGGGAGTCTCGAGGTCCACGGCGATCCTTCGGTGCGGGAGGCGTGCGGGGGCGGGGCGAGACGGAACGCGAACGGCGGCGCGGGGAATGTCGGGGGCGGCGGGGTCCTCGCCCGTCGCGGACCTCGATCCGTTCGGGTCGGCGATGGTAGCCGAGGGGGTCCACGGCGGCCCGCGGGGTCGATCCCCCGCGCCCCCTTCAGAATGCCCCCCGGTCGACCGACGATCCCGGGAGATGGTTCGTCTCGCCGACCCCCGCGCGCTCGAAGCCCACCAGGCCCGGTTCGACCTCGGGCGTTGGCCTCGCGAGGGACTCGACCCCGTGGACGCCCGGCGTCTCGACGCGATCCTCGACCGGCCGTACGAGAGCCTCGACGCGCGCGACGTGGCCCACGCGCTCGACCTGATCGAGCGCGGCGGCCTCGCCGAGGCGCTGTTCCCCTACTTCCTGCCCGCCGCGCTCCGGCGCCCGCCCACCTCGGACGCCATGGCGAGCGAGCGGCTCCTCGCGGGCCTC
>JAYTCP010000465.1:0-2822 GCA_043736435.1 Planctomycetia bacterium
TTCTTCCGGCGGCTGTGCGTGGAGAGTCGGGTCCCGTGCCAGGAATTCGTCTCCCGCGGCGACATGCCCTGCGGGAGCACGATCGGCCCGATCGTCGCCTCGGGGCTCGGCGTGCGGACCGTGGACGTGGGCAGCCCCATGCTGTCGATGCACTCCGTGC
This sequence comes from Planctomycetia bacterium, assembly GCA_043736435.1. Lineage (GTDB taxonomy): Bacteria > Planctomycetota > PLA2 > PLA2 > JAEUHO01 > JAYTCP01. The sequence goes on from JAYTCP010000465.1 coordinate 161, forward strand.
GAGAGATGGCCGGGCGGCACGATCCGGCGCTCGTGTCGGCCGTTCTTGCCCGCCTGTTCTCCTCGGTCGACCCCCTCCCCGCGTGAGAGGCTCTTCCCCGTGGACGACGTCGACCTCCCCCGCCTGCGCGCCCGCCTCGACGAGACGGTCGAGGCGTTCCGCAGGGCCGCCACGCGCGCCATCGACGTGGCCGCCAGCGGCTCGCGCGACGTCATGCTCCGCACCGAGGCCCGCCACCAGGCGACGTTCGCCCTCGCCGCCGTAGGCGCCGCGTTCAAGATCGTGCTGAAGGCCGCCACGCCCGACGACCCCTCCCTCTGACCCTCGCGCCCGCGACGGGCGCCGGAGACCCGGACCATGATCCGCAACGCCTGCCGCGGCATCGCCGCCGTCACGATCGCGCTCGCTTCCACGTTCGTAACGGCCCCCGCGCTCCACGCGGGGGAGGCACCCGCCCAGAAGCCGCTGGCGCTTTCCGAGGTGGTGCCGGCGCTCGAGGCGAAGGACCTCGACGGGGGTGCATGGCGGCTCGCCGACGCCCGCCTCGTCACGCCGGAGACGGCGCTCGAGGGCGTACTCGCCGCGGCCCGCAAGCTCGGGGCGACGGACCCGAAGGCCACGGACGAGATCGGGTCGAGTCCCGCCTTCAAGGCGGGGGACGCGAAGGACCCGGCGAAGGTCGCCGCCCTGGCGCGGGCCGCCGGGGGCCCGCTCGGGCTCGTCGCCGACGAGGCGACCGTCACCGGGTGGAAGACCTTCGCCGACGCCGCCGCCTGGGTGGCCGCCGGGGCGAAGGCGCCGCTCGTCCTCGTCTGCTGGTCGCCGGCCTGTCCGACGAGCAAGATGTACGAGTCGCGCCTGGTCGAGGTCGCCACGCGGACCGGGGCGCGCATGATCCTCATCGCGAGCAACGCGACGGACTCCGAGGAGGCCTCGCGCGCCCGGGTCGCCGAGGTCAAGCTGCCGTTCCGCGTGCTGGTCGATGCCGACCAGCGGCTGACGGACATGCTGGGGGGCCGGAAGACACCCCACGTCTTCGTGCTCGACGCGACCGGTGCCCTCCGCTACGCGGGCGGCATCGACGACGACGCGGCGTCGACCAAGGAGGCGGACAAGCGCGTCTCCTGGCTGCGCAACGCGGTCGTCTCGCTCACCGAGGGACGCGCTCCGGACGTCCTGCTCACCACGCCCAAGGGTTGAAACGTCAAGCGACGCCCGTGAGGCGTCTCGTCACTTTTCCGCTGGCTGTTCTGCGGGCGCTGAGTGTCGCAGGTGAGGCGACGCGTCCAGCGCATCCGGATCGAGTGCGCCCGATGCGAGCGCATCCCGGGCGCCCGCAGGCCAGCGGAGTCTCGAGATCCGGGTGCGACGTCCCCTGCGCTGACGGTTCTGCGGGCGCTGAGTGTCGCAGGTGAGGCGACGCGTCCAACGCATCCGGATCGAGTGCGCCCGGTGCGAGCGCATCCCGGGCGCCCGCAGGCCAGCGGACTCTCGAGATCCGGTGGTGGCGGCGGTTCGCCCCTGCGTCAGAGCAGGATCGCCGCCACGCACGCGGTCATGAAGCAGGCGAGCGTGCCCGCGACCATGGCCGGCAGCCCGTGACGGGCGAGCGTCTCCCGCTGCTCGGGCACCATGGCCCCGATGCCCCCCACCTGGATCGCGATGCTGGCGATCAGCCCGATGAACGCGACGAGCATCGCCGCGACGTTCGCCGCCAGGAGGAGCCCGTCCCGCGCGCCCGTGACCGCGGCGTCGATCACGTTGCGCGACGGCCGCTCCATCTCGATCCTCACGTTCCCGCGGGTGACGGGCTCCCCGGTCTCCGGACGCATCACCTTGGAGAGCACGATCGCGGCGGGGGCCGACATGACGCTCGCCGCGATCAGGTGCGCGGCGATGTCCTTCCCGAACGTGGGATGGTCCTTGAACATGAAGATGTAGGCCGCCATCACGCCGCCGGCGACGGTCGCGAACCCGCCCGTCATCACGCAGAAGACCTCGCTCGAGGTCATGCGCGCGAGGAAGGGCTTGATGACGAACGGCGCCTCGGTCTGGCCCACGAAGATGTTGGCGGCGGCGCTGAACGCCTCGGCGCCGGAGACGCGCATCAGGTTCCGCATCGCGAGGCCGATCCCCCGCACGACCACCTGCAACAGGCGCAGGTGGTAGAGCACGCTCATGAACGCCGAGAAGAAGACGATGGTCGGCAGCACCTTCAGCGCGAACACGAAGCCGATCGAGGGGTTGTCCACGAGGTTGCCGAACACGAAGCGCGCGCCCTCCTGCGAGTAGTCGAGGAGGCCGTTCACGCGCGCGCCGAGCCAGTCGAACGAGCCGCGCCCGGCCGCGGTCTTCAGCGCGAACCAGCCGAAGAGGAGCTGGAGGCCGAGGCCCCAGCCGACGATCCGCCAGTCGATGGCCCTGCGCCGGTCGGACAGCAGCCACCCGATGCCGACGATGACGGCCAGGCCGAGGACGGGGATCGACCGCTCCATGGAGGCCCTCCGCGCGGCGCCGCGCGGGGGCGGATCCTCCCAGGAACGGCCCCGGCCGTCACCGGACTAGTGCCGCGTTTCGGAAGTCTTGCGACACCTCGGACGTACGGCGCGCCGGCTGGGGGCGCTCGGGCAGCTTCCTCCTCCTCGCGTACAGGAGTACGCGT
>JAYTCP010000466.1:0-5730 GCA_043736435.1 Planctomycetia bacterium
CTACGCCGACTTCCGGCAGACGGCCCGCGCGGACAAGACCGCGGCGCTGGCCTTGCCGAAGGTGGCGTCCCTCTCGGAGGAGGGGGTGGCGGCCCTGCAGCGGCGGCTTGCGATCTGGTTCGGGTACGGCAGGGGCGGACTGCGCCCGCCGCCGCCTGCCATTGCGCTCAGCACGAAGTAGCGTGCGCGCGCCCCGACCCATGGCCAGACACATCCTCTCCTTCCTCGCTGGCTGCGCCGTGACGGCGGTGGTCATCGCGCTGACGTGGGGACCCCGGCGGAGCGTGCCGTCACCGGGCGCCGCGACGGGCGATCCCGCGACGCGGGCCATCGCCGGCGGGGCGGACGGCGCCGACGTCGTCGCCGAGAAGGACGGCGCCGGGAGCGAGCTCCCGCACACGGCGACGATCCGGTGCCGGCTCGTGCTGCCCCCGGGCGTCCCTTCGCCGTCGCGCGTCCCAGCTTGGTGGAACAACGACACCGCAGAGGCCGAGCTCGTCGGCGGCCTCCTCACGATCCACGTGCCACCGGTCGCCGGACATGCGTCGTTTCAGGTCGACGGCTGTGTCGTGATCGAGCGCGACGTCGCGCCGACCGGCGGGGGCGTCACGGACTGGGGCACGATCACCTTGGTCGCCTCCACGAAGCTCCTGGGATACGTGGTCGACATCGATGGACGTCCGGTAAGGGCTTTCGTCTTCCCGAGAGTCGGCGACGCCTCGGTGCCGCTCACCGGAACGGACGAGACGGGCGCCTTCTCGTTCGACGGCCTGCCGTACGGAGATGCCGAGCTGCGTGTCGAGGGCGAGGGATACGTCACGCGCACGGAGCACTACCGATTCGTCGCGGGCGCGAAGCCGGCGCTCCTCACGGTGGTGCGCGGCGGCGGCGTGCGCGGGATCGTCCTGGACGCAGAGGGGCGCCCGGCGCCGAAGGTGGTCTACGTCACCTTCGTCGAGCGGGACGACCCGGAGAATCGCGACCTCATGGGGTTCCCGCACGTCGAGGACGACGGCCGGTTCGAGGTCCGATTGCTCGCCGGACGCTACCGGGCTCGCGCGACGCTCGGCTCCCTCGAGGCGACAGCCGATGTCGATGTGGTGGAGGGAGAGACTCGCGAGCTGGAGCTGAAGCTACGGACGCCTTGAGTCCCCCCCCCCGCGCGGGCGGGCCACGGCGGCCTCCCCCCGCGCCCCCCACCTCCCTGACGGATCGAGGAGCCCACGAGGCCTGTCTCACGGACTTGCGCGGTGCGCGCGCCGCCGCCCGAGGACGCGGCGCACGCCGTGCTTCCACGGGAGTCGCACGAGGAGGCGATGGGCGATCGCCAGGGCCGCGAGCGGGCGCACGGGCGCGACACCCCCCCGCACCCGGAGTCGCCGGGCGAAGGGCGCGAGCATGCGGCCATAGTCGGCCAGCACCCCGGGCTGCCCGAGGCGCAGGGGGCGCTCGACGCGCTCCACGAGGGAGAGCCGCGTCCGCCGCAACGTCGACAGCACCCCCGCGGGCACAGGCGCAGCATAGTCGTCCGCGAGCAGCGTCAGGGCCTCCCGCAGGGGCGCGAGCACGCGATGGGTGCGGGCCTCGCGAAGGAGGAAGCCCCAGTCGAGGCGCGGTCCGCAGAACCGACGCCACGCTGGCCTTCGAGCCGCTGAGCGAACCGGAAGGACAGCGCAACCGAGAGGACGCCGAGGAGGGCCGCCGGCATCCGGAGAGCCGCCTCCCGGCCGGGGAAGGCGAGCAGCCACCCTCGCGTCACGAGCCACCACACCGGAGGGTGGTTGGGCTCGGCGAGCGCCGCGGCGCGCCAGGACCCGTGGGTTGCGTTCCACCACGTCACGCCCTCGTCCGTCCAGAACGAGAGCTCCCCCAGATTCGCAAGTCGCACCCAGGTCGCGCCGACGAGCGCGACGCCGACCGCCCCCGCCGCCCCCCACTTCACGACGACGCGGACGCGTACGCCCGCAGCCCGCGTCGCCAGAGGAAGGCGACCACGACGCCGATGCACGCGGCGACCGCGACCATGTGGAGGATGATCTCGGGCTGCGGGCCCTCGAAGAGGACGCGCACGGGGAAGGAGACGATGATCGCGAAGGGGAGGACGGTCACGAGCATCCGGCGCACCCAGCCCTTCCAGATGCCGGCGGGGCGGGCGTTGGCGGGGTCCATGGTCCAGAGGAGGTCGCGGAGGCCGGCGCCGGAGTGGGTCCAGAAGACGGGGAGGATGAAGAGGACCTGGAGGAAGAGGTGGATGAAGCACCCCACGAAGAGGAGGGGCACGAAGACCAACACGTTCACGGCGGGGAGGGGATGGGGGTAGGTGAGGAGCGCGTGGAGCAGCACCCCGACGGCCATCATGAGGTTGATGGCCGAGTTCACGGCGAAGTCGCGACACGTGAGCATGAAGAGCGAGGAGACGGGGCGGAGCAGGTGGTAGTCGAGGTCGCCCTTGTTCACGGCGTCGGGGAGCTGCCACATGTTGTTCGAGAAGAACGTCATCTGCATCGCGTCGAGGACGAAGAGCGCGCCCGTGAAGACGTAGCCCTGGTGCCGGTCCCAGCCGCCGATGGTGCCCGACTGGCCGTAGAGGACGTCGAAGAAGAGGAGGTACTGCCCGTACCAGAGCGTGTCCATGAACACGCGGAAGAAGAAGTCGAACCGGAACTGGAGCGACTTGCCGACGGAGAAGCGCACGAAAGCGCCGTAGAGGCGGAGGTAGCGCAGCATCAGATGCCCACCCCCGTGTAGGCGTACGAGCCGCGGCGGAAGACCCAGCGCGCGACGAAGGTGAAGGCGACGGTCCAGGCGACGGCGAGGCCGAGGTCGCCCGCCCAGGCGAGGAGGGTGCGCTGCCCGAGGAACGCCTCGACGGGGTCGGAGAAGACGTGCCGGAAGGGGAGGGCGGCGAGCACGGGCCGCCACGCGTCGGGGAAGGCCGAGAGCGGGATCATGATGCCGCCGAGGAGGCCCGACACGAGCCGCAGCGCGACGTTGAGGCTCCACACGTTGTCGGCCCAGAATGCGACGCCCTCGAGGCACACCTGCATCGCGAAGTAGAGGACGTGCGCCACGAGGACCGACGCGAGGCCCATGGCCACGGTCGCGGCCGTCGGGTGGGCCAGGGTGCCCTGGATCAGGAACGGGAAGACCGCGCCGAACGCGAACAGCTGGATCGCGGCCGGGAGGAGGGTGCCGAGCGACTGCGCCAGCTTGAACCCGAGGTATGGCACCGGGTAGACGAGGTAGCGGTTGAGCCCGCCGTCGTAGATCTCGCTCGCCACGGCCACCGCGAACAGGTTGCCGCGCGCGAGCTTCGCCACCAGGATGACGGCCACGTAGTAGAGGACCATGTCGTCGAGCGTGCGCCCGCCGATCACGGTCTTGCCCGACTCGTGGAAGATCGCCTGCCAGAGGAACCACGCGATCCCGAGCTCGGCCGCGAACGAGGCGAGGGCCTGGACCCAGAAGTCGAAGCGGTAGGACAGCCGCTTGCGCGCCTCGAGCCCGATCACGTGGAGGAACAGCCGGGGCCGCATCATGGCTTCGTCCCCGAGCGCTCGTCGAAGATGCGCTGGACGATCGTCCCGATGTCGACCTCCTCGATGGCGAGGTCGGCGACGGGGAGGCACTCGAGCAGGCGGGCGGCCGCCTCGGCCGTGCGGGCGCGGGGGACGCGCACCCGGACGAGGTCGGGGGTGGTCTCGACCACCTCGCCGAGCCCGTCGAACGAGGGGACGGCCACCGCGGCGCCGTCGCGGCGCAGGTGCGCGGTGACCACCTTGTGCAGTGCGTACTTCTGCACGATCCGCTCGAGGGGCCCGTCGTAGACGAGCTGCCCGTCGCGGATCACGAGCAGCCGCTTGCACAGCCGCTCGATGTCCTCCATGTAGTGCGACGTGAGGATCATCGCCGGCCGGTGCCGCTCGCGGTACGCCAGGAGGAACTCACGGATCGCGCGCTGGGCCCCGATGTCGAGGCCGATCGTGGGCTCGTCGAGGAAGAGCACCCGCGGCGCGTGGAGGAGCGCCGCGACGAGCTCCATCTTCATCCGTTCGCCGAGGGACAGGCGCCGGATCGGCGTCGTCAGGAGGGCGCCCACGCCGAGCGTCATGCTCAGCGCGTCGAGCCGCGCGCGGAAGTCGGCCTCGGGGATCCGGTAGATCTCCTGGAGCAGCAGGAAGCAGTCCGCGGCCGGCAGGTCCCACCACAGCTGCGACTTTTGCCCCATGATCAGCGCGATCTGGTGCCGGAACCGGTCGTCGCGCTCCCACGGGTCGAACCCGAGCACGCGCGCCTGTCCCGAGGTCGGGTGGACGATCCCCGTGAGCATCTTCACGAGCGTCGTCTTGCCGGCCCCGTTGGCGCCCACGAGCCCGACGATCTCCCCCTCGTCCACGCGGAACGAGACGTCGCGCACCGCGTGCTTCTCGACCGTCTCCCGATGGAAGAGGCCCTTCAGCGAGCCGACGAAGCCGGGCTGCTTCTTCTGCACGCGGAAGGTCTTCGAGAGGTGCTCGACCTCGATCATGGGACGGGCTCGGAATCCGGGCGGGTGGCGGGGACAGCGGGAAGGGCGGGAGGACTCGGGGGGGCGCGGGGGGCCCGGGCTCCCCCCGGCGAAGGGGACGAATGTAGCCGCCCGGCGCAACCCCGCCTCGACCGAGTTAACGAAGTGTGTCTGACACCTTCCGTTAACTCACCCCCCGGAGGCCCCCCACGTGGGCGGTCGGGCCGTGGATGTCCTTGGGCCACGGAAGCCCCCGGCGCCCCCCCTGATCGCGTTCCCGACCCGTGCCCGTGCGCCGCTCCTCGTCGCCCGAGTGCTCCTAGTCGAATGGGAGTTAACGGAAGGTGTCTGACACCTTCCGTTAACTCGACCCCCGGTAGCTCCCACCTGCGCGGCTGGGCGACGGGGTAGCCTGAGCGCATGGATGCCCCCCGCGGCCCGCTCGCTCCGTTCGTCACGATCGCCCGGGAGGCGCTGCTCGACGCCCGCGTGTTCGCCGTCGAACGGGTGCGGAGGCGGTCGGGACGGACCGGCCGCGAGCACGAGTACTTCCACATCGCGGCCGGATCGTGGGTGAACGTCGTCGCGCTGACGAAGAACGGTCAGCTGGTGCTCGTGCGGCAGGAGAGGCACGGCGTCGAGGCGACGACGCTCGAGATCCCGGGCGGGATGGTGGACGAGGGCGAGGATCCGGCGCAGGCGGCGCTCCGCGAGCTCGCGGAGGAGACAGGCTACGTGGGGCGCGTCGCCGAGCCGCTCGGATGGGTGCACCCCAATCCCGCGTTGCAGGCGAACCGCTGCTACACGTTCCTCGTGCGCGACGTCGAGGCCGGCCTCGCTCACCCCGACGAGGAGGAGGACATCGAGGTGTCGACGGTGCCCCTTGCGCACGCCCGCGAGCTCGTGCGACGGGGCGAGATCACGCACGCCCTCGTGGTGGCCGCGCTCTACCTCCTGGAGGCATAGCGGGCCGCGACCTCGGGGATGAGGTCGAAGACGACCCCGTCGGCCATCGAGCGCAGGAGCTTCACGTACTCCGCGTGAGCCCACGCGAGGGGCATGGCCGCCCCCGTGGGTCTCCCGAATCGCATCCCCAGCTCGGGGCGGTCCTCGCGGTCCCACACCTGCTCGGGGAGCATGCCGGCCCCGTACGCGAGCTGCTCGAGCGTGCTCACGTAGGCCTCGACCCCTCGCCCCGCGGCGAGCTCGTAGTGCGCGCGCTC
>JAYTCP010000467.1:0-4387 GCA_043736435.1 Planctomycetia bacterium
GGTCGGGCCGGCGACGGCGCCGGGACGCTTGGCGGACGCTGCGAGCATGACGAGGCGGGAGATGCCCTGGTCGAGGGAGGTGGCGGGCCTCCAGGCGAGGGTGTCCATCGCGCGGCGGATGTCGGCGAGGGAGTCGCGGACGTCCCCGACGCGGGCCGCCTCGTGGACGGGGCGCCCCCGGAACCCGAGGGCCTTGGCGATGGTGCCCACCAGGTCGAGGATCGAGATCCGCTGGCCGCCCCCGACGTTCATGGGGCCGACGAGCGGCGCCTTCACCGACGTGGAGGCGCGGACCAGGGCGTCCACGACGTCGGCGACGTAGGTGAAGTCCCGGGTCTGGCCGCCGTCGCCGTAGATGGTCGCCGGCCGACCGTTCCGCATCGCGTCGATGAAGCGCGGGACCGCGGCGGCGTAGAGCGAGTCGGGCGCCTGGCGGGGCCCGTAGACGTTGAAGTAGCGCAGGGCCACGCTCTCGAGCCCGTACGAGGCCTGGAAGGCCGTGAGGTACGACTCCCCCGCCGCCTTGCTCGCCGCGTAGGGGGATCGGGGCGTCGTGGGCATCGACTCGGTCTTGGGCAGCTCGGGGGTGTCGCCGTAGACCGACGACGACGAGGCGAACACCACCCGACGGACCTTGGCGTCCCGGGCGGCCACGAGGACGTTGAGCGTCCCCATGACGTTCACTTCGGTCACTTCGACCGGGTTCTCGACGCTGCGCGCCACGGAGGCGAGTGCCCCCTGGTGGTAGACGACCTCGCAGCCCGCGACGGCCCTGCGGACGGCGGCCGTGTCCCGGAGATCGCCCTCGAGGAGCTCGACCCGTCCGAGCACCCCCGCGAGGTTCTCCTTCTTGCCCGTGGACAGGTTGTCCAAGACGACGACACGGTGGCCGTCGGCGAGCAGGCGGTCGACGAGATTGGAGCCGATGAACCCGGCTCCGCCGGTCACGCAGGTCTTCATGTCCCCCCCAGGGGAGCCGGCCGCGCCGGGCCGTACGCGGCGACGGCTTCGTTGCCGACGACGCAGCGCGTGGGGATCGTATCGGCCGTCGGGGGCCCCCGGATGGAGCCGCCGACGACCGCCCGGAGGTCCTGCCCCGGACGGGGGCTGACGCGGGGCGAACAGACGGATGGGACGCGAACCGGATCGACCCGGGGCGCCCGGAACCCTTCGTCCGGGGCCGCCACGGGCCGATAGAGGGTACTCTGTCCTGACGTATCGGCCGCCGGCAGATGGGAGCGACCGCCGGGCCACGGCCGAGGCCTCACCCCCCCCGGAGACCGAGGACCCGCCCGGCCCCATGCCCCCCGCGCCCCCTCCCTCCTCCGCCCCGCCCGCCCCCGAAGCCTCGGCGGAGCCTCCCCCCTCGGCGCCGCCCGGCCCTCCCCCCCCGGCGCGGCCGGCGACGCCGCGGACGAGGGTGAACGGCGCGTGGACGAGCGGGGTGTTCCTCGCGAACGCCGCGACGATGTTCTTCCTCTCGCCGTTCGTCGTCGACCACCTCGGGATGGCCTCGTACGGGATCTGGTCCCTGGTCATGTCGCTGACGGGGTACTTCGGGTTCGCCGACCTCGGGGTGCGCCCGGCGGTCGTCTACTTCGTCGCGCGCCACGACGCGAAGGGCGAGGACGGCGAGGTGAACCGGTACGTCAACACGGCGTTCGTGACGTTCGCGGTGGCCGGCGCGGCGGTGCTCCTGCTCGTGCTGGCGTTCGCCCCGTTCGTGCCCCGGCTCTTCCGGGTGTCGCCCGAGCACGCGGCCGAGGCGTCCTGGGCCGTCGCGATCACGGGGCTCTCCTTCGCGATCACGCTGCCCTTCAACGCGTACAGCGCGGTGCTGGTGGGCAAGCAGCGCTACCCCTGGCTCGCGGGCACCGACCTCGTGGTGCTCGCGGCGAAGACGGCGGCGATCGTGTTCCTGCTCTCGCGCGGCTACGGCATCGTGGCCCTGGCGCTCGTAACGCTCGGGGCCGACGTGCTCGAGATGGGCGTGAAGGCGGTCCTCGCCTTCCGGAGCGAGCCGACGCTCGCGTTCGCCCCGTCCCAGTGCGACCGCCCCCACGTGACGGCCCTGCTACGCTACGGCGGCCTCGCCGTTCTCGTCGGGGCGGCCCACCAGCTCATCTGGCGCACGGACGCCCTCGTGATCGGCGCGATGATCTCGGACGAGGCGATCGCCCTGTTCGCCGTGGGCGCGAACCTCGCGATCTACGCCCGCAACCTCGTGGCGGCGGCCGGCCGGGTGCTCACGCCCGCGGCGGCGGCCCTCGAGGCGAAGGAGGGCCGGGGCGCCCTCGTCGGTTTGCTCGCGCGGGGAAGCCGGGCGTCCCTGCTCCTCGGCGGGGCGATCCTCGTCTACCTGGTGGCGGCCGGGCAGCCCTTCCTCGGGCGCTGGATGGGCGACGCCTTCCGCGGCGACTCCGCCACCGTGCTCACGATCCTCGCGCTCGGCGCCATCGCCCCCGTGGCCGCGACGCCGTTCGAGGCGGTCCTCGCGGGCACCGCGCGGATGGGGACGCTCGCCAAGCTCACGATCGTGGAGGGCGTGGCCAACCTCGCGCTCAGCATCGGCCTCGCGATCCCGTTCGGCATCGTCGGCGTGGCGCTCGGGACGATGATCCCGGCCCTCCTCGTGCGTCTCGTGGCCCTGCCGTGGCTCGCCCTGCGCGAGCTCGGCGGGAGCTACGGCGGCCTCGCGCGGCGCGCGTGGGCCGTCCCCGCCGTCGCCGGCGCGATCACCTTCGTCCTCCTGCGCCTCGTGGTCCACCCGACGGACCGCCTCGACTGGCCCGCGCTCCTGACGCTCGCCGCGGGCTGCCAGACCGTCTACTTCGCCCTCTACGCCGTCGCGACCCGCTTCGCCCCCGCCCCGTTCCAGCTCGCCTCCGCCGCGGCCCCCGTCCCGCCCGCGGAGGCGCGCGCGTGAGGACCCTCGAGCGAGACGCGCCGTTCGCCTACGGGACGCAGCCGCCCGCGGGATCCCCGCCCCCGCCGCCCCCGGGAGAGCGGATCCGGTTCTTCGCGTTCGCCTCCACCTCGCTCCGCGGCTTGTCGGCGCCGTTCTGGATCCTGCAGGCCTACCTCTTCATCGCCACCACGTTCCTCGACGAGGAGTGGCCCTCGATCGGCAGGCTCCGGCCGCGCCTGCTCCTCGGCACGATGGCGCTCTCCGTGACGGCGTGGCGCTTCCTGACGAGGCCGAAGGAGCGCGACCCCGCCCCGCGGGAGGACCGCTTCGTCACGGGGTGGCTCGCGGCGTTCATGATCGCAGGGCTCTGCTCGGCGCTCTGGGCGTTCGACCCGACCCTCGCCTGGCCGGCCCAGATCGACCACACGACGATCATGCTGTCGTTCTTCCTCGTGCTGGCGATCGTGCGCACCCGCCGGGAGCTCGCGGTCACGCTCCTCGTGTTCCTGCTCGGGAGCGGCCTCTACCTGCTGCGCAGCTTCACGGAGTACCTGAACGGCAAGCACGAGTTCACGATGGGCGTCTCGCGGATGATGGGCGCCGGGAGGTCGGTCAGCGACCCCAACTCGTTCGCGGCGACGATCGCGTTCACGCTGCCCCTGGTGGTCTTCGGCCTGCGCGCCACCGCGTCGAGGCTCCTGCGGCTCTGCCTCGTCTCCTACGCCGCCCTCGGCGCGGCCTGCGTGATCCTGACCCACTCGCGCTCGGGGCTCGTGCTCCTGCTCGTGAACGTCCTCGTCGCGACGGCGACGACCCGCCGCGGCAACCTGCGCCTCGCGATGGTCCTCGCGCTCGTCGCGGCGGGTGTTTACGTCGCCGCGGGGCTGACCCCGGGCGAGCAGGCGCGGTACCGAAGCATCCTCGACGCCGACACGTACAAGAGCGAGAGCAGCACCGTGGGCCGCATCGAGGGCTACAGGATCGCGTGGGAGATGCTCCAGGACGAGCCCGTGCTCGGGGTCGGCCCCGGCAACTGGGCCGCGTACCGGATGCGCCGCGTCGACGGCAGCCAGCTCATGCCCCACAACATGGCCGGCCAGCTCCTCGCCACGCTGGGCGGCGCGGGGGCCGCCACGTTCCTCGCCTACCTCGTGTCCGTGGTCTCGCTCGCGCTGGGCGCGCGGAGACGGGAGGCGGGCGCCGCCGGCCCCTGGTCCCGGGCCGTCCACGGCCTCGCGGGCGCGGTCCTGCTCTCCCTCCTGCTGCTCCTCGTCTCCGGCGTCGGCGCCCACAACGTGGACCGCGCGAGCTGGTACCTCGTCCCCGCGTTCCTCTGCGTCGCCCTGCGCGCGGGGAAGGAGCCGGAGGAGGAGTCGGCCGAGGCCCCCGCGGGGACGGTCGCTCCCGGGGAGCCGGCCACCGCCCGGTCGGGGGCCACGTCGTGAGCGCCCCCTTGAGGCCTGCGGCCTCGGCACCCCA
>JAYTCP010000468.1:0-2274 GCA_043736435.1 Planctomycetia bacterium
CTCCTGGCAACTTCCCGAAGTTCCGCGCACCTCCAGATTGGAAGCTGGTCGCAGCGGCGCAATCACGCGCTGCGCGCCCGCAGGAGACACACATGCGCAGCGGAATTGGCCGGACGGCGTTCGGGACGGCGGCATTGGCCGTGGGGGCGGTCGCCTTGGCCGCGACGGCCTGGGGCAAGGGCGGCGGGAGCGGCGGGGGCGGCGGGAGCACGACCGTCAACACGCAGGGCGTCGTCGCATTCGGCGTCGGCGTGAACGACTCGACCCGCGGCACGTACGCCATGAGCCCGAACGGGTCCGGGCTCCTTGGGCTCACGGCGCAGATCTACCCGATGGACGTCTCGCGTGGCCGGACCCCGGTGACGGTCCTCCTCAGCGGCCCTGCGGGCAACAACGGCATCTACGCCCTGCGCGCGGACGGCACCGGCAGCCAAGCGACGCTCCTGTCCGGGCTCGCCCTCGACGCGCGTTTCAGGCTCGACGGCGACGCCATCGCCTACCAGGTCGTCGACGCGGCCGCGTCGCCGGTGTCGCGGACGATCTACGTGGCGGATGCGGTCCGCGACGTCAGCGGCGACGTCGTCGGCCTCGCGAATGCGACGGGGGTCTACACGACCACGAATCAGATCGTCGGCCTCGACTTCTCCCGCGACGGCGCCAAGATCGTGTTCGCGATGTTGCACGACCTCTGGACCATTCGGATCTCCGACGGCCAGCTCACCCAGCTCACGAACACCTCGCAGATCGAGCAGTACCCTCGCTGGTCGCCCAACGACGACCGCATCGCGTACCATCGCAAGGACTCGTGGGGAACCGGCATCGCCAGCATCCTGACGATCAACGCCGGTACCGGCGCGGTGCAGACCGTCCTCTCGGGCGGCAACGCGATCTACGCGACGTATCCCGTGTGGTCGCCTGACTCCGTGAACCTCCTCGCCTTGACGAAGAAGAACAACAGCCCGCTCGAGCTCTACCAGATGTCGTCGACGGGCGGTACGGCGGTGAACGTCACCTCCGGCACGGGCCTGCAGGAGAACACGCCGGCCTGGGGCTGGTAGTCGCCGTCGGAAGCCCGCAGGAACGTGTGGAAGGGGGGGCAGGCACGAGACGCCTGCCCCCCGCCCGGAGATGCCATGCGCTCCTCGGATCCCGACGGAATGGATGGGGAAAGTCGCGTCGGCTGCCCCGTGCCAGCGTCCGGTGGGACCGTCTCCCGCTCGCGTGGAGCGTCCCGGGTGGGGAGATGCGAAGGTGCAGCAAGCTGCGGCCGCCCGCCTGCTACTCGCCGCCACCCCCGCGCACGAGGCTCATCACGAGATAGAAGATGCCCGCCGTCACGGCGAGCGCCGCGAGGATGAGCAGCCACTTCTGCCCGCCCGCCGCCTGGCCGAGGTCCATCTGGACCGCGCTGCCGCCGCCCTTCTTCTTGCTGTACTGGAGGATGCGGGACTTGACCTCGATGGTGCCCGCGACGGCCTTGCCGCCGGTGTCGCTCGCCGCGGAAGGCGATCCCGCGATCCCCGTGCCGCCGCCGGCCGTGCCCCCGCCGCCCCCCGCATTCCCGAACACCTCCTGCAACCGCGCCGCGGGCTCCTTCTTCTTCGGCTTCTCGTCGTCATCGAGCACGAAGCGGAACGTCACCTCGCCGACGCGGAGCTCGTCGCCGTCGACCAGGCCGTGGCGGCCCGAGATGCGGTCGTCGTTGACCTGGGTGCCGTTCGTGCTGCCGAGGTCGACCACGGCGTAGCGACCCGGCCCCTCCCGCCAGACCTTCGCGTGGTCGCGGGACGACTTCTTGTTGTCGGGCATCCCGATCGAGTTGTGGGCTTCGCGCCCGAGCGTCAGCCCCGGGTCGATCTTCCACTCCTTGCCGAGGAGGGAGCCGGATTCCGCGACGAGTCGTGCCATGCCCCTAGGCTACCGGCTCGACGCCGCAAGCGGGAGGGGCGCCCGTCTGCGAGGATGGAGGGGTGACCGGACCGGGACCCTCCTCCGCCTTCTCCGCCGCCTTCCTCGACCACCTGACGTCGCCCCGCGGCCAGGGGAGCCTCGAGCGCGCCACGCACCGGGCCACGGTCGAGGACGGGGTCTGCGGGGACCGGCTGACGCTCGACCTGTGCGTGGAGGCGGGGGTCGTGCGCGAGGCGCGATTCCGCGTGGCGGGGTGCACGGGGGCGATCGCGGTCGGGAGCGCGATGGCGAGCCTCCTGCCTGGGCGCGCCGCCACGGAGACGACGGTGTCGGCCGTCGAGCTCGAGGCGGCGCTCGGAGGGG
>JAYTCP010000469.1:0-6289 GCA_043736435.1 Planctomycetia bacterium
AGCCCGTTCCAACGCCGGCGCCTGGAAGCGGCCAAGGTGCACCCGGGGAAGATCCGGCGCTTCGAGGACCTCCGGCGCCTCCCCTTCACGACGCGCGCCGAATGGATGGACAACCAGGCGGAGAAGCCGCTCTACGGCGACATGCTCGCGGTGCCCGCCGAGCAGGCGATCCGCTACCACATGACGAGCGGCACCACGGGCCGCACGCCCCTCCGGGTGCTCGACGGCCGGACCGACTGGAAGTGGATCGCCGAGTGCTGGTGCTACGGGTTCCACGCGTTCGGGGTGCGCCCGGGCGACGTCGTCTTCTTCGCGTTCTCCTACGGCACGTTCATCGGGTTCTGGGGCGCGCACTACGGCTGCGAGAAGATGGGCTGCCTCGTCCTGCCCTCGGGGAACATGGCGACGCCCAACCGCGTGCGACTGATCGAGGAGATGGGCGCCACGGTGGTCTGCGCGACGCCAACGTACGCGCTGCGGCTCGCGCAGGAGGCCCGCGAGATGGGCATCGACCTGCCCAAGGGCAAGGTGCGCCGGGTCATCGTGTCGGGCGAGCCCGCCGGGTCGATCCCCGCCACGAAGCGCCTGATCGAGGAGCAGTGGGGCGCCACGTGCGGCGACACGGCCGGCATGACCGAGCTCGGCACGATCATGATGTTCGAGTGCGAGCGCCAGCCCGGCGGCGCCCACGTGATCGAGGACCACTTCATCGAGGAGGTGGTGGACCCCGAGACGGGCCGCGAGGTCGGGTACGGCGAACGGGGCGAGCGCGTCGTCACGTCGTTCGGGCGCGGGACGATCCCGGTCTTCCGCTACCGGACCCGAGACCTCGTGGTGAAGGTGCCCCACACGCGCTGCACGTGCGGACGCACCTTCGACCTCTACGAGGGCGGCATCCTCGGCCGCGTCGACGACATGCTCCTCGTGCGCGGGACCAACGTCTACCCGCGCGCCATCGAGAGCATCGTGCGCGAGCACGCCGTGGCGGACGAGTTCCAGATCTACCTGTGGACCGCCCAGGGCATCCGCGACGAGATCGCCGTGCGCTTCGAGGTCCGGGCGGGCCACGAGGCGGGCTGGGAGAAGGCGGCGAAGGACCTGAAGGCCGACCTCGTGCGCAACCACGAGGGGCTGGGCATACAGGTCGAGCGGATGCCCGCCGGCAGCCTGCCGCGCTTCGAGCTGAAGGCCCGTCGTGTGAAGGACGAGCGGATCGTGAAGGGAGGCGGCGCGTGAAGGACCTCGTCGGGAACGAGATGACCCCCATCGAGCGCAGGATCCTGCGCGCGTACGACGGCTTGGCGGCGCTCCTGCGCGAGCCGGGGCTCTCCCCCACCGTGGCGTCGAACCTCAGGGAGGCGGCGTCCTCCCTCTGGATCTGCGTCAACGCCCTGGGCCTGCGCGCCGAGCGCGACGACGACCTCGCCCTGTGACCGAGTCCATCCACCCGCGTCCGTCCCACCTCGCGGTGAACCCCAAGGGGCTTGCGAAGCCCGTCGGCTACGCGCACGGCGTCGTCGCGGCGCCCGGCCGCACCCTCTACCTCGGAGGCCAGGTGGGCTGGGACGCGGGCTCGCGCTTCCCCCACCCCCACGATCTCGTCGCCCAGACCGATCTCGCGCTGGCGAACGTGGTCGCGGTGCTGGCCGCGGCGGGCGGCACGCCCGAGCACGTGGTCTCGATGCGGGTGTACGTGCTCTCCGCGGACGCTTGGCGCGCGAATGCCCGCGCGATCGGCGAGGTCTGGCGCCGCCGCATGGGCCGCTGGTATCCGGCCATGGCCCTCCTCGAGGTACGGCGTCTCTACGAGCCCGACGCCCTCGTCGAGCTCGAAGGGATCGCGGTGCTCCCGGAGTAGCCAGGGAACGGGGTGGGCGGCGGGAGGGGGGAGGGCTCGGGGCCGCCCGGTCCCCTGCGGGTCCGTCCCCCCGCGCCCCCCTGGCTCCTCGTGGGGGGTTGCGGCCCGGGCCGGGTAGAACGCCCGCACCGTGCGTCTGTCCCTCGTCTTCTACGTGTTCCTCGTCCGCATGGCCGTGGGCACGCTCTTCGCCATGCTCGTCGTGATGCGGATGCGGCCCGCGGAGCGTCATGTCCGCTTCCAGTCCATGTTGGCCCTCTGCCTGGCGGGCGGCGCCGCGGCCCTCTACCTGCCGGCGCTCGGGGAAGACGTCCGACCGGAGTTCCCCCGGGGCTCGGCGGCGTTCACGTCGCTCGAGGGCGCCATGCCGTGGACGCTGATCGTCCTGTGCGCGCTCTGCCTCGCGATCAACCTCCTGGTGGGCACCTTCCGCCGCACGGCGGCGTTCTGGACCCTCGTGGCCGCGTGCGTCTTCGGCCTGCTGCCCGTGCTCGGCACGGCGCGGCTCGCACCCGGCGACGCGGGCTGGGAGATCGCGGGGCGCACGGCCGGCGGCCTCCTCGGCGGCCTCGCGATGGGCGGCGTCAACGACGCCATGATCCTCGGGCACTTCTACCTGATGATCAAGGGCCTTCCCCTCGAGGCCCTCAAGCGGACCGGCTGGTGGTGCGTGGGCGTGGTCCTCGCTCGCGCGGTCGGCTTCGGCGTCGTGCTGCTCGCGTGGCCGGGCGCGATGGACGTGCTCTTGGGACGCGAGATGGTCTGGAGCGCGTGGCGCGTCGCGTTCGGCTTCCTCGGGCCCCTGACCCTGATCTGGATGACGCGCGACGCCCTGAAGTACCGCCACACCCAGGCCGCCACGGGCATCCTCTACGTCGCGATCTTCTTCATGCTCATGGGCGAGCTGGCGGCGACCTGGCTCGAGTTCGCCACGGGGATGGCGGCGTGACGCCCCCCCGCGCGCTCCGCTCCGCCGCCGTGATCCACCACGGCTTCGCGTACGGCGGGAGCGAGCGGGTCGTGGTGGAGCAGGTGCGGGCGCTCGCGGGCGCAGGGGCCGTGGTGGACGTGTGGACGCCGAACGAGGGCGGCCCGGACGACCTCGTGCCCGCGCTCGAGGCCATCGGACCCGCGGTGCGGGACGTGGGCCGGCTCGCGAGCGAGCACGAGGTCCGCGAGACGATGGCGTCGCGCCGCTACGACGTGGTCGTGACCTGCGAGGTCCAGCGCGCCTACCGCGCGGCCCTCTCGCTCGGGCACCATCCCTTCCGGCGCCGCCCGCCGATCGTCGAGACCGTCCACGAGCGCTACGACTGGAACCTTCACGACGAGCACGGTCGCAAGCGCCGTGTCGTGGACGCGTGGATGCTCACCCACGACTTCCGCGAGCGCCTCGCGGCGAGGCTCCGGGTCCCGATGGACCGGATGGGCATCGCGCATCCGCTGTTCCCGGAGAGCCTGCTCTCCCCCACCGCGGACGACCTCGCCGAGGCGGCGGCGCTGCGCACGCGCCTGGGGATCGCACCGGGCGCGGTGGTGCTCGGCTACCTCGGCCGCGTGGCGGAGAACAAGGGCGTGCATCACCTGGTGCCCATGGTGGCGCGGATGGTGCGCGACGGCCTCGACGTGCACCTGGTGCTCGCGGGGCGGACGATGCCGCCGGGCTCGGGGTTCGACGAGGAGCTCTCGGGCCTCGTCGTGCGCGCCGAGGCCGAGGAACCCCGCCTCGCGGGCCGCATCCACCGGCCCGGCACCCTCCGGTCGCGCCACGCGGTCTACCCGGCGTTCGACGTGCTGCCCCTGTGCTCGCGGGTCGAGGGTCTCCTTCCCCTCACGCTCATCGAGGCGATGTCCCTCTCCATCCCCGTGGTCACGACCGACGTCGGCGGCATCCGCGAGCTGCTCCGGGACGACGTGGACGCGGCCGTCGTGCGCAAGGAGCCCGACGACGAGGCGCAGCCCTCGCCCGAGGTCCTCGGCGAGTTCGAGGGGCGCCTGCGCCGCCTCTCGACGGATGCCGCCCTGCGGAAGCGGCTCGGGGACGCCGGCCGGGCGCGCGTGCACGCCCTCGTACAGGGCAACGACTTCACGGGCGACTTCCTCCGCGTGGTCGAGCTCGCGATGCGGGCGCGGGGACGGAGGTGAAGGCGCGGCGGCCTCTCCGCCGCGTGGCGTTCGTCCATCCGAACCTCTCGTTCGGCGGAGCCGAGCGCGTCCTGCTCGAGCAGGTGCGCGCCCTCGCGGAGACGGACGCCGACGTCGACCTGTTCGTCACGGAGCGGGCGGACGCCCCCGACTTCGTGGCCGACCTGCGCCGCGCGAACGCGCGGCTGCGACGCATCGAGGTCGAGACCACGTCGAAGGGGCTCGCCCGGACGCTCCGGCGCACGCGGCCGGACGTGGTGGCGCTCAGCCTCACCGCGCGCGGCCTGCGGGCCCTCGAGCGGATCCCCCGATGGCTCGGGCGTCCGCCCGTGCTCGTGACGGTCCACTCGCGCTACGGGGCCGCGCTGAATCCCCTCCGCCGGCACGGCGGGTCGATCGACGCCGTCGCCCTCGGCCACGGGTTCCACGCCGAGGTGGAGGCGGCCCTCGGGATCCCGCGCACGCGCCACGCGGTGACGCGGCCGCTGTTCCCCGACCTGCTCCTGCCCGCGAGCGCCGACGCGGACGCGGAGGCACGCGCGATCCGTGCATCCCTCGGCATCCCCGCCTCGGCGTTCGTGATCGGGTACTTCGGGCGCCTCGGGCCCGGCAAGGGCGCACCGACGCTCGTTCGGGCCGCGGGTCGCCTCGCCGCCGCGGGCCTCGACGTGCACCTCGTCCTGTTCGGACGCCTCGCGCACCCCACCGATTGGGAGGCGGGCCCGTTCCTCGCGGCCCTCGAGGATGCCGTCGCCGCGACCGCCCCCGCGCTCGCGGGACGCCTCCACCGCCCGGGCCCCCGCGCGCGGTCCGCGGGGATCTACCGCGCGTTCGACGTGACGGCGCTCCCGTCGGACCACGAGGGCCTCCTGCCCCTGATGCTCGCCGAGTCCCTGTCGGTCGGTGTGCCCGTCGCGACGACGGGCGTCGGGGGGATCGCCGAGATGCTGCGCGACGGCATCGACGCGGAGGTGGTCGGGAAGGCCCCCGACGACGGCAGCCCGCTCGACGCTGCCGTCGAGGACGCGTTCACCGCACGCCTTGAGGGCCTCGCCCGCGATCGCGAACGCGCGCGACGCCTCGGGGTCGCCGGCCGTGCCCGGATCGAGGCCCTCGTGGCAGGGAACGACTTCGCCGGCGACTTCCTCGCCGCGCTCGACCTCGCCCGGCGGCGGCCCTGACCGGACCGGCCCCTCCGCGCCCTGCCCGGGTACAACGCCGTCGTGCCCCTCTCCCTCACCTTCGCCTGTCCCTCGTGCGGTGCCGCGGTGGAGGGAGCGCTCGAGGCGGCCACGGGCTCGATGACCTGCCCGTCGTGCAAGGCGGTCACGGCGCTGCCGGAGGCGACGGCCCTCGTCGCCTCGGGCGCCGGCACGGTGTGCCCCGTTTGCGGCTCGACCGAGCTGTACCAGCAGCGCGACTTCAACCGCAAGCTGGGGCTCGGCCTCGCCGCCGTCGGCCTGCTCACCGGCCCGTTCACGCAGTGGATCAGCACCGTGGCCTTCGTCGGCCTCGACGCGGGCCTCTACCTCCTCGTGCCGCCGGTCGCGATCTGCTACGCGTGCGAGGCCCAGCAACGTGGGTTCGACCGCGCCCAGGGCCCGCCCAAGTTCGAGATCGCGATCCACGACGTCTACAAGTTCGGGAGGCGGTTCCCGCCGCGCCCCGCGCAGGCGGTCGCGGGCCCGCTCGCCCGTCGGCTCCTCCAGGAAGGCAAGGTCCCGTCCCCGTGAGCTTCCTCCTCTCGACCGCCGCCGTGATCTACCTCTTGGCCATGGGGCTCGTGTTCGGGGGGACGGCCGCCCTGTCGTTCGCCACGGCCCCGCAGGTCTTCCGCACCCTCGAGCCCGTGGACGCCGGCAAGGTGTTCGGCAAGGTGCTGCGGGTCTTCGACGGCATGGCGTGGTTCGCCTCGGCGGCAGCCGTGCTCGCCGCGGTCCTCGGGATCTTCGTGACGATCTCGGGCACCACGATCGCCATGCTCGCGCTCGCCACGCTGACGAACCTCGTGCTGACGATCCTGCGCCGGTCCGTGGCGCCGCGCATGGCCGCGCTCAAGCCGCCGGAGACGAAGGAGGAGGAGCGCACCTGGGACCCGGAGAAGCGCCGCGAGTTCGACGCGCTCCACGCCCAGTACGTGCGCCTCTACGCGACGAACCTCTTCCTGTCCGCCGCCGCGCTCGTGATCGCCGCGATCCGTTAGCCCGGATCCTTTGGAGAGGACGAGACCGCTCACTTGGGGACGTAGTAGGAGCCCGGCCGGTCTCGGAAAACGTCAATTTCGGG
>JAYTCP010000470.1:0-5317 GCA_043736435.1 Planctomycetia bacterium
CACGAGCCGCGCGCCGGCGCGCGGCGCCGCGATCACGGGCCTCGCCGCCGCGGGCTCGAGACGCGCGGTGCACGCGGGATCGTGCCGCGGGAGATCGCCGACGGACAGGCCCGCCGCCGCGCGCCACGCGGCGAGGACCGGTCCGTGCAGCGCCACGTCCTTCGTGCGCACGGGCCTCGCCCCCCGACACCGCGGGCACACGAGCGCCCCCGTGGCCGCATCCACCTCGATCCGCCGATGAACGTCGCACGGCCGCAGCGCGCGCGCCGACGCCGGCCGCCGGTCCTGCCTCGTCGCCCCGCAGGCCGGGCCGGCGGCGAGGCCGGTCTCGGCGCACACGACCACCGGGGCCACGTCCGTCGGCGCGTCGAACGGCTGCGGGTCGGGATCGACGACGGCGAGCACCTCGAACAGCGTGGGCACCGCCGCCTCCACCCCCACGAGCCGGCCATCGGCCCCGCCGTCGAGGCGCCCCCTCCACACGGCGGCCACCACGCGCCGCGTGGCCCCCACGGCCCACGCGTCACGACGGCGCGACGACGTGCCCGTCTTCCACGCGATGCCACGCGCGGGCGCGCCCGCGGGCCGCGCGCGCGCGGGATCGGAGAGCGCCTCGAGCACGAGCTCGCACGCGCCCCGCGACACGACCGGCAGCCCCGCCCCGTCCTCCTCCGCGTCGTCGCGGACCCGCGCCGGCCGCGGCACGCCCCCCCGCACGAGGGCCACGTACGCCGCCGCGAGCTCGAGGGCCGTCACGTCGTCGGTCCCGAGCGCCAGGTCGATGGCGGGCCCCGCCGACGCGTCGCGCACGTGCGCGAAACCGAGGGCGCGCAGCGCCGCGGGGAGGCGCCCCGCGTCGAGCGCCGCCGCGAGGCGCACCGCCGGCAGGTTGAGCGACGCCGCAAGGGCGTCGGCCGCCGCCACGGGGCCCCGCGCGGAGCGGTCGAAGTCCTCCGGCGCCCACTCGGGCGACGTCCACGGCAGGTCGAGCAGGCGCGTCGTCGGCACCGCGAGCCCGTCGTCGTACGCGAGCGCCCACAGGAACGGCTTCAGCGTGGAGCCCGCGCTCCTCGGCCGCGACGTCGCGTCGAGCACGCGTGCGTCCGACGCACGCGCACCCACGAGGGCCGTCACGCCCCCCGTCTCCACGTCGATCACCACGATTCCGATCCCGTCCACGCCCTCCGCCCGCGCCGCGATCTCCTCCACGGCCGTCTGGAGCGTCGGCATGACGCACGTGCGCCCTGCCCCCGCGCGGGTCCAGGCATGCGGCGCGAGATCGGGGAACGCGTGGACGTCGAGGGCGAGCGGCGAGGCCTTCGCGACGCGCCACGCGTCCTCGGAGAGCGCGCCCGTCGCCCGCATGCGTTCGAGCACGCGATCCCGCCGTACCCGTGCCCCCTCGGGATCGCGCCGCGGGTCGAAGCGCCCCGGCGCCGGCAGCACCGACGCCAGGAGCGCCGCCTCCGCGGGCCCGACGTCCGCCGGACGCTTGCCGAACCACGCGTGCGCCGCCGCCGCCACCCCCCGCAGGTTGCCCCCGAGCGGCACGAGGTTGAGGTAGCGCTCGAGGATCTCGTCCTTGGACAGATGCTCCTCGAGCTGGAGCGCGCGGAACGCCTGCACGAGCTTCCCGGAGACGTCCCGCGTCGACGGCATCAGCAGGCGCGCCAGCTGCATCGAGATCGTGCTCGCGCCCTGTCGCGGCGCGCGCCCGCTCACGCCCACCCACACGGCGCGGCCGAGGGCCCACGGGTCGACGCCTCCGTGGTCGTGGAAGCGGTGGTCCTCCGACGCGACCACGGCCGCCGGGATCCACGGCGACATCTCGGCGAGCGCCACCTCGACGCGGCGCTCGCCGCGGGACGTGAGCCCCACGTGCATCGGGGTGCCGTCGGCGGCGACGGTCACGGGCGACGGGTCGGGCAGCGCGAGCGCCGCCGCGGGCAGCGGGTAGACCCGATCGAGCACGCGGAAGCCGACCCACGAGACGGCGAGGATGATCGCGATCCCGAGCACGATCCGGCGGCCGAGGCGCGCGAGACGACGGCCGAGGCCCCGCCCGGGCGCGCTGGCAGGAAGGGTGCGAGGGATTCCCGGGGGCTGCGGGGGCCGGGCGGGCCCCGCTCCCTGGTTGCCTTCGTGGAGGGCAGGGGCGTCCATCAGCGCACGATCTCGATGTCCCCCTCCGCCGCCGACCGGGCGTGCGTCGCGGGTTCGTAGAGCAGCTCGAGCGTGGAGGCGGGCAGACGGTAGCGGCCGGGGGTCACGGCCCGGACGAGGTAGGACTGCGTGAACTTCGTGCCGGCCACGGCGTCGGTCCGGAAGAAGAGGACGCGGTCGTCGCGAGCCTCGACCCTGTCGGGGTGGAAGGTGCCGTCGCCGGCGTTCGCACGCTCGACCTCGAAGCCGCCGGGCAGCACGTCCGTGACGAGCACGTTCTGCGCACCGTCGGGCACCACGCCCTCGAGCGTGACGCGGTACACGCGACCCTGCTTCCGTCCCCCCGCGCCCCCCTCGATCGTCCTGCGGATCGTGGCCCCGTTCGAGAGCGCCTCCCGCTCAAGGAGGCTGGGCACGCCCTCGACGCGGATCACGACGGTGGTCGGGGCCGAGACCTCGACGCCGAACGTCCACGGCTCGCCCGGCTCGAGGGAAAGGGTCGCGCCCTCGGGGCCGGAGAGCGCCGCCTCGCGCCCCCCGACGCGCAGGCGGCCCGTGAGCCCGGCCGCGGTCGACGACGCCTTCGCGTGGTGGTGCGCCAGCGCGAGGAGGACGGTCGCGTCCTCCTGCGTCGTCGTTCGCGTACCCCCCGCGACCGACTGCGTGAGCCGGAGCACGAGCGTCGGGATGCGCGGGTCGCCGGGCGCGACCTCCGTGAGGACGCCGAGCAGCGTGGCGGCGACGCGGAGCGGCGAAACGAGGTCGTCGCCGTCGTCGCGCGGGACGGCCCAGGGAACATCGGACGAGGGGAGCAGCGTTCGCGCGCGGGCGGCGTCGCCGAGGCGGAGGAAACACGCGGCGAGGCGCGCCTTGCTCTCGAGGTCGGTCGCGCGGTCCACGAGGGACTCGAGCCACGGACCCGTCGGACGGCCGGCGATCGTCAGCACGAAGCCCTCGTAGGCGCTCGCGCGGCCGAGGCGCAGGCGCTTCTCGAGGAAGTCGAGCGCGGCCGCGAGCCGATCGACGGGGACGCCGCGCCCGAGTCGCTTCGCCTCCACGAGGAACGCCGTGGCCCACGCCGATCCGTGGGGATAGGGCGTCCGGCCGCCCGGCCAGGTGGCGAAGCCGCCGTCGGCCGTCTGCATCGAGAGGATGCGCTCGATGGCCGCGTCCACGGTGTCGTCGGGCGGGCCGCCGTCGGGCGTGGCGAGCCTGGCGATGGCGCTCCACGCGAGGATCGGGAAGGCGCGGCTGGTCGTCTGCTCCAGGCACCCGTGCGGGTACTCGTTCAGGCGATCGAGCGCGGGGAGCAGCGCCGTGAGCGGACCGCTGCCCACGGTGACGCGCGCCCGGCGGGTGCTCGCGAGGAAGGAGCCGGGCAGCGCCTCGTCGAGGCGGTCGCCCGCGGCCAGCGTGCGGACGACGTGGGTCGTCGCGAAGGCCGCGGCGGGACGGATGGAGAGCCGCGCGGTGCGGGCGGCCGTGTGGCCCAGAGCGTCCTTCGCGACGATGCGGATGCTCGCGAGCCCGGGGCGGTCGAGCGCGCGCAGACGGAGCGGCAGGCCCTCGCCGTCCCGCTCGAGGCCGTCGAGCTCGACGACGTGGGTCACGCCCTCGCCGGAGAGCTCGACCGCGGCGAGGAACGTGTCGCCGGGCGCGACGGCCCGGGGCGCGTGGATCGCGACGGAGATGGGGCCCTTCACCACGACGTCCACGGCGGCGGCGCCGGTGCCGCGTCGGCTCGCGGCGATCGCGACGAGCCGGAGGCGACCCTCGTACGCGGGCACGTCGAAGACGACCTCGGCGGTGCCGTCGACGGCGACGCGACGGGTGGCGAGGGCGACGGTCTCGATCGTGACACGGGCCGTCGGATCCAGGCGCCGCGCGAAGGCACCCTCGCCGCCGTCGTCGTCGCCGCCCGGCTCGGGATCGTCGGCGGCGAACCGCTGGCGGTCGACGAGCCGGGTGTAGACGTCGGCCAGCGAGGTGTCGAGGCGGCGGGCGGCCGCGAACCAGCCGGTGGGATCCGGGTCGGGGTGACGCGTCTTGCGCAGGATCCCCTCGTCGACCAGGTGGAGTCGCACGTCGGCGGGCTCGGAGGTGCGCACGGTGACGCGCAGCGGTGCCTCGGGCAGCGCGGGGCCCGCGACCTCGAGGGTGACCGCGAGCGCGCGTTCGGGACGCGCGACGGGGATGACGAGCGCGCCGAGGCGGCGGGCGGGGCCGGCGCCACGGTCCTTCAGGCCGCGCACGAGCGTGAGCGTCGCGTGGACGCTCTGCGGGGCGTCGTCGGGAATGGCCACGGGGAGACGGGATGGGCCGGCGGGGACGTCCACCACGCGGGCCGCGAGAACGCCGAGCCCCTCGAGCGTCAGCAGCGCGCGACCGGCGAACGGCGCGTCCACCTCGACGAGGGACGTCGCGCCGGGACGGGCCGGGTCGCCGACCGTCCGGAGGGACAGGCGACCGTCCGTCTCGGAGGAGGCCGCGGGGCGGACGTGCCCGCCGACGACCACCACCTCGCGGGCCGCGGGCGCCATGCCCTCCGCGTGCACGCGCACGCGCAGGCGACCCTCGACCGTCTTGGGGAACGTGGCGATGCCGCGGCGCCCTTCGAGAGCGACGGGCACGGTCGCGAGCGCGACGACGCGCTCGTCCTCGCGCCACACGTACCGCCCGCCCTCGACGACGAGGCCGCCATGCGTCGTGACGCGCTCGAGCACCGCCTCGACGGACGCCGACGGCGCGCCGAGCACCGCGACGGGGAACGCGAGCGCCTCGCCGTCCGGAAGACCCACGCCGAGGCGAGGGCCCGTGGGAAGCGCGTTGCGCGCGAGGGCGACGGTCACGGCCCGCCCCGAGACGTCGATCACGTCGACGGAGAACGTCGCGCGCAACGCGAGCCCCCCCGGCGTGGCGGCCGGCAGCGGCACCTCGAGGCGCACCGTGCCGTCGGCGCCGAGGACCCCCTCGACGGCGTCCCCCTCGAAGGGGGGCGGCGCGGCCGCCCCGTCGCCGAAGACGAAGCCGGGCACGGCCTCCGCGGCATGGGGCTCGTAGCGGGGCTTGAGTCGCACGCGGCGACCCGCGGCCGGCTCCCCCGCGAGCAGGCGGGCGGACACCGACACGCCGAACTTCGTGCCGAGCTCGAGGT
>JAYTCP010000471.1:0-6075 GCA_043736435.1 Planctomycetia bacterium
ACGACATCTTCGCGTCGGAGAAGCCCACCACGGATCCGCCCAGCCGATGCATCGCGGACTCGAAGGAGAGGCGGGTGCGGGTGCTGGGCTCGAAGAAGAGGGTGCCGAGGATCTTGCCGGCGAGCCTGGGACCGACGTCCCCCTCGTAGAACGACGCGGCATCGAGGAGCCCGAGGAGGTCGTCCTTCGAGAAGTCGTCGGCCGACACCACGTTTCGCCCGCGGAAGCCGTGCGCGGGGGACATGAGCCGGGATCCTCCGAGGCCAACGGGCCTTGCTCGACCCCGAGGGCGCGGCTAGGTTCACCGCAGCCGCCTCGCGCCGAGCCCACCGGGGGTCGGCGCGGAGTCTACGCGGCCCCCGGTCCCGAGGCAAGTCGCGATGAACCGTCTCCGGCAGCAACGCTTCCCTCGGGGGCTCGCCCGAGCCGTCGCGCGGCCCGTGGGCCTCGGCGTGGCGCTTCTCGCGGGATTCGGAGCGCTTCTCGCGGGGGCCGGGTCGCTCGCGGGATGCAAGACGACCTACAACCTCGAGGACCGCGACACCCCCACGCAGGTGGTGGTCCAGGCTCTTGGGAGGAGTGCCGCGGCAGGCGCCGGCCCGTCGGTGGTGGTCTACGTCGCCGACCGCAAGGGCTTCGACGGCACCGTCCGACTCGACGGCGGCCCGGTGAGCGTCCTAGGCCCCCTCCTCTCGCTGCGTGCGGGGGACCACGAGGTGTCCGTCCTCGTGAACGGTCGGGCCGCCGCCCGGGCGACCGCGTCCGTCAAGCACCGGAGCTGGGTCGTCGTCCGCCTGCAGGGAGACGCGGCCACGGTGTCGGTGCAGGGCGAGGCGCCGGGCATGCCGCGCTGAGAGAGTGTGAGTTTTTCGCCATCGGCAGCGTTCGGGCTGCTCGTCGAGTCCCGTGCCGCGCGGCTGCTCGCCAAGGTGTCAACGTTGGACACGATTGGCTCGCAGCCGCAGGTCGTTCCCTGTCCGTTGGTTACGTCATTGATCCTTGCGCGGGACTGGACGATCGAGCCCGATGGATCGGGGGCGCATCCACCTCGCGTCGGGCTCGAGCGCGGCGCGTTCGTCGATTTCTTCACACGCTCTGAGCACTTCTTGCTCAGGCTCTGAGAGGGGCGGAAGGACCGCCCGGGCCCGGTCCGCTCTCGCTCGCCGCGCCCCCCCCTCCGCGCGGGGGGCCCTGCATCGCACCGGGTAGCATGGGCCCATGCTCGACGCCGCCGCCCGCCCCTCCGACGCAACCTCCGTGACCCCCGACGCCGAGGCGCGCCGCGCGGGCTGGCCGGACGTCGTGATCGGGGGCGAGCGGCTCAATCGGACGACGGCGACGGTAGCGATCGCGGCCCCCATCGAGACGCCCGAGGCCGAGGCGGCCCGCCGCGCGATGAACGCGCGCCTCTTCACGACGACGCTCGCGAAGGACAGCCCGGTGGTCGAGCTGGGCTGGCCCGTGCACGGCCCGTTCGTCAAGGCGCCCTTCGGGACGTACTTCGACGGCTACCTGGGCGTCGCCCAGAAGGTGCTCGACGAGCAGCACCCCCGCTTCCTCGCCATGCTCGAGACCCTGCGCGCGGCGGGCGTGCTCCTCCGCCGCGAGATCGCGACCGACGACTTCCTGACGGCGCGGCTGGGCAGCGGCGTCAAGACCCCCACCGACCTCGGCGCCCTGTGGAACGACGTCCTAGAGGAGCGTTGGCCGCTCCCCGAGGGCTGGCGGGCGTTCTTCAGCAGCAGCGGCACCGAGGCCATCGAGGCGGCGCTCAAGCTCTGCTACGAGACCGCCTACAAGCGGTTCGTGGCCAAGTACGGGATGGAGACCTTCAAGAAGGTGCAGGAGGCGCTGGGGAACGCGGTCGTCCCGTTCTACGACCGCGACCCGTCGCTTCGGGACCATCCCGTCTTCGAGGACTACCCGTTCCAGATGGTGGCGTGCGAGACGTCGTTCCACGGTCGCACCCTCGGCTCGCTCTCGTTGACGCGCAGCAAGCGCGCCCACCAGCTCGGCTACCCGAGATCGCACGGCATCCATCACGTCCCCTTCAACGCGAAGGGCGACCCGGTCCGGGCGCTGATCGACGTTCGAGGGATCAGCGAGATCCTCGCCATCCCTGGCGAGCTGGCGCGGGTCGTGCGCGAGCAGCGACGGATCCCGAAGGACCTCTTCGCGGGCTTCCTCGCCGAGCCGTTCCAGGGCGAGGGCGGGTACGTCCCGGGCGATCCCGAGTTCTTCTCGGCCGTGCGGAGGGTCTGCGACGAGACGGGCGGCCTCCTCGTGTGCGACGAGGTCCAGAGCGTCGCCCGCACGGGCCGCCTGTTCATGACCGAGCACCTCGGCGTGCGCCCCGACGTGCTCGCGACGGCGAAGAGCATGGTGATCGGCATCACCCTCGCGGGCGCCCACCTCGAGAAGCACCTGCACGGCGGTTGGCACAGCAACACGTGGGGCTCGGGCCGCATCCTCGACACGAACTTCGCGTGGACCGTCCTCGACACCCTGCTCCACCACAAGGACCCTGCGTTCGGCGGCGCGTCGTACCTGGAGAACGAGACGCAGAAGGGCGAGCGCCTCGCCACCGCCCTCGACGGGATCACGAAGCGCCACCCGGGCATCGTCGTCGGCCACCGGGGCCTCGGCGTGATGCGCGGGATCGTCGTGCGCAAGCGCGAGGCGCTGGTCCACGCGGCGTGGCTGCGCGGGTTGAAGCTCCTCGGGTGCGGCTACGCTGGAGAGACCGCGGTGATCCGCGTCCTGTTCCTGGCCGACACGCTCGCGCGCGAGATCGACGAGTTCGCCCGCGTCTTCGAGCTGGCGGTCACGGACGTGGAGCAGCAGAAGGCGTAGAGGCGCGGCGGGCGGAGCGGGCCGTAGTTCAGGGGGGCTGCGGGGGCCGGACGGCGGGGAAGCGAGGTGGGAGCGGCAAGGATCGCGGGGACGCCCGGCCGACCTCAGCGCCGCTCGAGCTCGATGTCCCCGACTTCCAGGACGCCCGTCTCCGGCACGGTGATCGCCCGGACGGCAGCGCGCCCCATGTCGTGCACGGAGAGCTCGTAGCGCCCCGGCAGCACGAAGAGCAGCTCGAAGCGGTCCGTGCTCCAGAAGAATGCGTGGCGGGTCTGATCCAAGGGACGGGCGTCGAGGGGCGCCAGCTGGAGCGAGAACGAGAACACCGGCGTCGAGGCGTGGGGTACGCGGACGCGACCGTGCACGGTCGCGAGGACGTCGGGCGGGACCACGAGATCGACCCGGGCCGTCGCGCCGGTGCGGATCGGCCCGAGGCGCGGCGATCGGGCGAGGACTCGGGACGGGGGGGACACGGTGCGGAGGACGATCCACGACCGCCGTGCGAACGCGGCCGGCGCCCACGTCAAGAGCCCGCCCTCCGCCCGCTGCTCGAGGTCGAGCGCGTACACCTGCGAGAGGCCGTCCGGATCGGCCTCGAGACCCAGGGAGAGCCCGACGGGCACGCATGGGCGTGGCCACCGCCCCCGCAGGGGCGTGCCGTCCGGCCGGACGAGGCGCGCTTCCACCCTCACGCAGGGCTCGACGACGACGTCGAGCTCGCAGGTCCCGGCGGTCACCTCGACGTCGTAGGGCTCGGGCAGCGCGCTCCCGTCGATCCGCGCGGCGCCGGCCGGGATCGGCCGCTCGAACGCGAAGCGCCCGGAGGCGTCCGTCCCCGCCTGCTCCGTGGTTCCGCGCGAGGCCAGGGACACGACGTACCCCGGCCCGACCGGCTCGCCCGTGGAGGCGCGCACGATGCCGCGCACCCTCGCGCCCCGCAGCAGCGGGATCGTGACCACGGGAGGGGCGGCGAGGTCGCCGACCTCGAGCTCGCCCACGGAGGGGTCGCAGCACCAGGGATCCCCCGCACCCTCGATCCGCAGGGAGACCTGGTCGTGGGGCGCGAGCCCTTCGAGGGAGACCTGTCCGTCCGCGTCGGTGGTGCCGGCGGCGGCGGTGCCGTCCTCGAAGTCCCGCGGGCTGCCTCCGGCGACGCCCAGGCCCGCGACGGGCTTCGCCTCGGGATCGACGCACCGCAGACGGAGCCCCGCGCTCCGCCGGATCAGGCGGAGCTCCTTGCGCAGGGTGGCGCCGACGGGAATCGTCCCCAGATGGCTGGCGTCGTCGCGATGACCGGCGGCGTATGCCCGGCAGGAGATCGTCCCGAAGAGTCCCTCGACCCTGAAGCGGCCGTCGGGGTCGCAGGGAGAGCGCCGCATCCCCGTGCCTTCGTTGGCCCAGCGGGCCCAGACCTCGACTTCGGCGCCGGGCACGGGCGCGTCATCGGCACCGAGCACACGCCCCGTGAGCGTGCCGACGGGGTAGAGCACGAGGTCGGCGACGAACTCGCCCTCCGCGTCGATCGGCAGGATGTGGAGGGAGGGGAAGTGCGAGAGCGCGCCGCGATCGGGCCCGGTGGCAGAGACGAACGCGTCCCCCACGCGCCGACGGTCGTCGCTCGCGCCGAGCGACAGGCGGAAGCTCCCATCGGCGCCGGTGAGGGTGCGGACTCGCACGCTCGCGCGATCGGCCAGACCGGGCTCGGCGTGGGAGAGCACGACATCGGCGTCGGGTACGGGGGCGCCGGCGACGTCGGTCACCCGACCGCGCACGCGCCACGGGCGCTCGTCGGGGGCTCGGGCGTCCACGCGGGGCACCGCGCGCAGGCCGGCGAGGCTGCCGCGGGCCTCCGCGTCCCCGACGGGCCCGTCGCCCCTGATCTCGGCGGGTGCCGCGGCCGCGGAGTCCCCCACCGAGGGGGCTGCAGCCGAGGGCCACATGCCACCTCCGAAGTGCACGGCAAGCGCGACGAGGGCGCCGAGCAGCACGAGGCCGACTGCGCGGGTTCGCCGCGGCGATGCCATCAGGTTCCTCCGGAGCTGGCAGGGAGCTGGCGAGGGTCCGATCCCACTACCAGGGGAAGCCTTTCCGGACTACCCGCCCGCTCCCTGCGCCCGATGCCCCGCGGGCGACAACAGCGTCCGCCACCAGCGCACCACGCGCGACGGATCGCTGCGGGCCTCCCGGCGGCCGGGATAGGGCACGTGCTCGAGCAGGGCGCGCGTGACGTCGTCGGGGGAGACCCCGTCGGCCTCGGCGGCGTACGAGCAGACCAGCCGGTGCCGGAAGACCGCCGGGGCCAAGGCCCGCACGTCGTCGAACGTCGCCGTGGCGCGACCCCGGAG
This sequence comes from Planctomycetia bacterium, assembly GCA_043736435.1. Lineage (GTDB taxonomy): Bacteria > Planctomycetota > PLA2 > PLA2 > JAEUHO01 > JAYTCP01. The sequence continues at coordinate 5,199 of JAYTCP010000471.1, forward strand.
AAACGCACGCGCCTTCGCGCCCGACACGAGGGCCTGGGCCGCGCGCGGGCCGACGCCCCACGTCACGTAGTCGCGCACCCGCTGCGGAGCATTCGGATCGGCCGGGCGGGAGGCGCGGACGAGGTCCACTGCGTACTTGAGGAGCGCCGGCGGCACGTCCGCATAGGCCACGGCGGTCTGGAAGCCCAGGAGCCCGGCCTTCGTCACGAGGGCCGTCGCCTTCGGCGGCTCGATCGTGGCGGTGGTGAGCCGCACGATCCGCGCCTCGTCCTCGACCGTCGGGTAGTCGAGCCGGATCTTGAACAGGAACCGGTCGAGCTGCGCCGCAGGCAACGGGTAGGTGCCCTGCTGCTCGATCGGATTCTGCGTGGCGAGCACGAGGAACGGCCGGTCGAGCGGGCGGCGGATGCCGAGGCTCGTGACCGTGCGCTCCTCCATCGCCTCCATCAGGGCAGCCTGCGTCTTCGGCGGCGTACGATTGATCTCGTCGGCGAGGACCACGTTCGCGAAGACAGGCCCCTCGAGGAACCGGAACTCGCGCTTGCCCGAAGCATCTTTCGAGAGCACCTCGCTTCCCGTCACGTCGCTCGGCATCAGGTCGGGCGTGAACTGGATGCGGCGGAAGGAGAGGTCGAGCAGGTCCGCGATCGTCGAGACGAGGAGGGTCTTCGCCAGGCCGGGCACGCCATCGAGCAGCACGTGGTGCTCGGTCAGGACGGCGATCAGCACCTGCTCGATGACGTCCTCGAGGCCGACGATGCGCCGGGCGACCTGCTCGCGCAGGGCAGCGGCCGCGCGATGGACGTCTTCCCCGTGGGGGCGCGCGGCGACGGCGGGAGCGGGGACGACGGGGGCGGACGCCATGGACGGGCAGCAT
>JAYTCP010000472.1:0-1682 GCA_043736435.1 Planctomycetia bacterium
CCCACGCCCTACACGCCTTCGGACGCGTCCGCGTCCGCTTCCCCGACGGCGGCGGCATCCGCGGGTCTCGAGGGCCGCCCCTCGCCCAGCCCCACCGTCGGGCCTCATCGGCCCGAAGTCCCCCCCTCCGCCGCGACGACCTCCGGCTACCCGAAGGCCGCCCGCCTCCGCAAGGACCGTGACTTCCAGCCCGTCCGCACGCGGGGCCGCCGATTCGTCGGGGTCCAGGTCATGGTGCGTTCCGTCGCGAACGAGGTGGGGCGGGCGCGGCTCGGCCTCGCCTCGCCGAGGAAGTACGGTGACTCCGTCCGACGCAACCGGTTCCGGCGGCTCGTCCGCGCGGCGTTCCGGGCCGTGGCGTCGGGCCTCCCCGCGCGCGACCTCCTGGTGGAGCCCCGGCGCGACCTGAAGGAGCCGGATCTCGAAACGATCCGCGCCGACCTCGAGCGGGCCGTGGGACCGCGGGCGTGATCGGACGGCTCCTCCTCGGGCTTCTCGCCCTCTACAAGCGGCTCGTGTCTCCGTTGCTGCCCCTCGCCTGCCGTTTCACGCCCACCTGCTCGCAGTACGCGGCGCAGGCCATCCGCGAGCACGGGTCCCTGCGCGGGAGCTGGCTCGCCCTCCGGCGCCTCGCGCGGTGCCAGCCCTTCTGCACGCCGGGTCACGACCCCGTGCCCCCGCGCGCGCCGAGCGTCGGCGGCGGCTGACCCTCGGGCGCGTCCCCCACGGGCGCGCCCGGGGCCTCGATCCTCAGCGCCGGGGCTCGGAGGGCTTGGGCATCTCGACCATGGAGTTCGTCTGGATCTGGTAGATCGCGCGGATCTCCTCCCAGTCGTCCATGAACTTCGCGTAGGCCTTCATCAGGTAGCCCTTCCGGTGACGCAGGGGCGCCTGGTCCCGACCGAAGGGCGGGCTCTGGGCGTAGGCGGCACTGCGCAACCACTCCGCGTACGCGCGCGTCGTGAGCTCCTCGGGCGCGGGATCCTCGCGGCTCGCCACCTGGACCAGGTAGGCGGACTCCGTGCCCTCCGGCGGCTTGGCCCTGTCGCGGAGGGGCTGCCGGCCGACGGCGCCCGCGGCCACGGCGCGGGCGTCGCCGAGCCCGCCCAAGGGACGGACGCTGTCGTAGCCGTACCGGCGCACGTGGTCGCGACGGCGCAGCGCCGCCTTCTCGTCGTCCGTCGCGGTGGGCGCGGGGACCAGGGGACGGCCGCCGCCGGCCGACCCGACGAAGAGCCCCGTGCTGCCCAGCACGTACTCGAACTTTCGCTTGGCGGCGACCTGCGCGACGACCTCGTCGAGCTTGGCGTCGGGCTTGCCGGCCTCCACGCGCACGAAGCCGAGCTCGGCATGGGCGCGCTCGAGGGCGCGGTACTCGAGGTAGCGCGGCCAGATCTTCTCGCGGACCTCGTCCACCTTCTGCTCGCGCTCCGGGTGCACCTTGGTGACGTGGAGCAGGACGCGGACGGCGCCGTTCTTCACGGACAGCGGGAAGCCGCCGTACTCGGTCGACTTCTGGCGCTGGAAGGCCTGCGTCAGGTTGATGTCCCCGAGGCCGGGCAGCCGCTCGATCTCGCTGCGGTCGATGGGCGCGTCCGCCTTCGTGGCGAAGCGCTCGACGAAGCGCGCGCCCTTCTCGAACTCGAGCGTGCTCGGCTGGAGGTCGGCCAGGCCGGCGAGGC
>JAYTCP010000473.1:0-3990 GCA_043736435.1 Planctomycetia bacterium
TCGGCGGCCTCACGATGCCGTCGCCTCGCCTCGATCCGTGGGTGGTGAGGCTGCCCGCGACGTGCACCCTCCGCGGCCGCGTGACGGACCCGACGGGGGCGGGGATCGCGGACGTCGACCTCCTCGTGACCACCGGGGGCGCTTCCTCGGAGTGGGTCGGGGTCGCGTCGGAGCTCCGGGGGCGATCGGGACCCGACGGTGCGTATCGCATCGAGGGCGCGTGTCCGGGCCCGGTGTGGCGCGTCCTCCTCCTCCCGTCGGGAGCGCACCTCGCCGAGGAGCAGATCCCTCCGTGGGCACCCTGGTCGTACGCGGAGGCCCAGGTCGGCGGCGACCTCGTGCTCGACCTGGGACTGTCCCGCGGGGCCGCGATCGAGGTGACGGTCCTGGACGAAGCGGGGGAGCCCCTCGCGGGCGCCGAGGTCACGGCCCACGAATCGCTCGCCGGACGCGGCATCGCCGTGCGCGAGCCCGAGACCGTGCTCACGGATCGCGCGGGGCGTGCCCGGCTCGAAGGGCTGGCGCTTGGGAAGCACCTCCTTCACGTACGTCATGCGACGCACTACCTGCCCGAACTCGAACGGGCGCCGCTCCGCCTCGCCCTCGCGCCCGATGGTCACCTCCTCGATCCACTGCCGCCGGCGGCGATCGTCGTCGTGCTCATGACGGAGGGGGAGGTCGCCCGCAAGACCCTCCGCTTGGCGCGGGGACTCTCCGTAACCGGGCGCGTCACCGGGCCCGACGGGACACCCATCTCCGGGGCCGTCGTATCCCGTGCGCACCGGCGCGGCAAAGATGCGCTGCGGGGGTGGGGGGCGCGCTACTTCGCCCCGCAGCCGGAGGGTGTGCGCACGGCCCCGGACGGACGCTTCCGTCTGGACGCGCTCGTACCCACGCAGGCCCTGCGTTTGCGAGTGGAGAAGGCAGGGTCGCCGGGCGCGGTCGCGGAGCCGTTCCCTTTCGTCCTCGGGGCGGCACCGCCGGATGCCCACCTCGTCCTGCCTGCCGGTGGATCCCTCGCGGGAACGGTGATCGGCCCCGATGGAGCACCGTCCGCCGGGTGCTCCATCGAGTGGCGCGAGGGAGAGAGCGACCTTCGATCGACGCGAACCGCCGCGTGCGATGGGGCCGGTGCCTTCCAGCTGGAAGGGCTTCCGCGAGGAGCGCTCACCCTCCGGCTCCGGTCCACGTCCGGCATCCGTCGGAGCCTCCGGGTGGAGCCCCCGCTTCGCCCCGGCGAACGACGGCAGGGATTCGTCGCGAGGCTCGTGCGATCGGTCGGCGTGTCGGGCTTCGTGGTGGACACGGAGGGCCGGCCCGTCGGCGGCGTCACCCTCAGCCTCGACAGCCACGCCGACCGGGAGTGGTCCGGCTTCGCGGATTCCCTCGCGGACGGAAGCTTCCTGCACCCCGAAGTGCCCCCGGGGGCGGTGGAGATCGAACCGCTGGTCGACGTTCCTGTCGAGGACGACCCCGACTGGATCCCATGGGACCAGCGGGGACAGGTGGTCGATGCGCCCGCCGAGGGCGTCCGCATCGTCATCCCCCCACCGCGGAAGACGCGCGTGTCCGCGCGGATCCTCGGCCCCGACGGAGCGCCGATTCCGCTCTGCTTTGTCGTCGCAACGCGTCCGGGCGACGAGGGGGACTCGCGCCTTCACGTGCGCCTGGAACACGAAGTCGTCGGCGGCGAGTTCCGGCGCGAGCTCGCCGGCGCCCCACCCTTCCGGTTGTCGGTGGTCGGCGCACGGGACGCCGATGGCCTGCCCCTGAACCTGGCTCCGAAGCCGTTCTCCATCCCCGGGGATGCGGAGGTCGAGGTCCGCCTCGAGCCCGGGCGCGAGGTCGAGGGGCGTGTCGTCGGCCCCGATTGGCGGGGGGTCGCTGGGGTGAGCGTGAGGGCCGGCGGCAGCGTCCAGGAGTCCGGATCGGACGGCGGCTTCCGGCTACGAGGGCTGCCCGTCGGCGTCGAGGTGACGGTCGAGGCGGAGGTTCCGGCCGGATGGCTTCGGCCCGAGGCCCAGATGCTCGCCCGGGATGAAACCAGCCTTCGGATCCCGCTCTCGAAGGGCCTCGCCATCGCAGGCCAGGCTTTCGGCCCCGACGGCGAGCCCGTCCAACGGGGCCGGGTCGTCGTCGAACGCGAGATCCGGTACGTCCGGATCGAGGCCGACGGGCGCTTTCGCGTGGAGGGGCTGGTCCCGGGGGCGGTGGTCGACCTCAGGTTCACCTCGGGGGACGCGTACGACGGAGGCGAGCGCACCGTGCATATGCCGGCCGTGAAGGCCGGCACCGAGGACCTCCGCGTCGCCTTCGAGGAGGGGGTGCCGATCTCGGGCGTGGTCATCGACGCGAAGGGCCGACGGGGGAGGTCGGGGACGGTCGAGGCGAAGCCGCTCCGCGCGGAGGCGGGAGCCGACCGGGAGTCGGACGCATCCATCGGCCTCGACGGGCGCTTCGCGATCGCCGGCCTGCAGATGGGCCCCCACGAGCTGAGGGTTGAATCGCACGAGGGCGGCAAGACCACCCTGACCGTGGACGCCCCCGCGCACGACGTGCGCGCCATCGTGCCGTACCTGGCGAAGTTGCGAGGACGCCTGATCGGAACCGGTCCTCGGTCGGGCTTCCGCGTGTCCGCCTACGTGCGATCCGCGGGGGTGCCCGGAATCCAGGGGGTCGCGGAACGGCTCGGGAGCGGGACGACGGACGCACGGGGGCGCTTCACGATCTCGGTTCCGAGGGACGGCCCATTCGAGCTGGTGGCTCTGAAGCCGGACGACGACCGGTTCGCGCGTGCACGCGAGGTCCAGCTCGGGACGGGCGATCTGCGCATGACCCTCGAGGCCGGGCTCGCGGTCGAAGGGGTCGTGGAGGATGCGGGCGGACGGCCGCCTCCCCCGGGCACCTGGGTCGACGCGTCCTCGCCCGACGGGTGCATCTCCGTGGAGGTCCTCGCGGCCGGCAGCGGCGCGTTCCTCATTCGGGGCCTCCCGCCGGGTCCCTATCGACTCACGTGCCGTCGCCCCCGCGGCGAGAGCACGGCCCCCATCGACGCCCCGGCCGGCACGTCCGGGCATCGGCTGATCCTCCCGGGCAGGTGATCCACGTCGAGGCGACGCGGAGGCCTGGCGGCGGCGCCAGCGTCGATCCCCGCCGCCCCAGGAATCGTCGAAGGGGATCGGAGCCAGCGGCATGACCGGCGGCGGCCGGGGTGGATGCGCGTCGTGCGGGGATGGCGTACCCTGGTGGGAGCCGAAGGAGGCGTCGATGCAGAAGTTGGGCGTCGCCCTGACCGGGCTCTTCCTGCTCGTCGCCGGGGCGGGCACGTACCTCGCACTCCGTCCGTCGGAGGAGCCGGCGCCGACGGTCGACGAGGGCGGGTCGAGCGCGGTGGACCCGGGGAGCGCGGCGGCCCCGGTGCTCCTGGCGGCGGGGAAGCGGCCGACGGGCCCCGAGGCGCGGAGCGGCTCGTACGCGTTGAGCGGGAAGGTGCTCGACCTCGCGGGCGCCCCCGTCGCCGGGGTGCGCGTGACGGCGACGCGGATCGGTCCCGCCTACGACATGGAGGACCCTTCGACGTGGCAGACGTTCTCCGGATCGCTGGCGGCCCGGAAGCGCTTCGAGGGCATGGCGGCGCCGGTCGCGGGAGAGCCGAAGGCGGACGCAGAGGCTTCGTCGGGCGAGGACGGCGCGTTCTCGATGACGGTGAAGGAGACCGGTGCGTACACCGTGCGGGCGGTCCCCGAGGCGCCGAGGGTGGGCTCGCAGGTCTCGGTCCAGCTCCTGGCGCGAAAGCCCGCGGACCGGGTCTGGCTGCGCGTGATGGCCGGCGTCGGGCTCGCGGGGCGCGTCCTGGATTCGGCCGATCGTCCCGTGGCCGGTGCCGCGGTGACCGGCAACTTCACCGCTCGGGAGGCCTCCGCTTCCTGGGCGGTCTTCGCCGTCGCGACCGCGACGGACGGGACCTTCGCGTGGCCCGCGGTCCCCCAG
>JAYTCP010000474.1:0-2723 GCA_043736435.1 Planctomycetia bacterium
AAGGGCTAGCACATGCGCCACCGCGTCGCCGGGAAGAAGCTCAACGCCGACACGCAGCATCGCCTCGCGATGCGTCGGAACCTCTCCCGCAGCCTGTTCCTCCACGGGCGCATCGTCACGACCCTCGCCAAAGCGAAGGCCACCCGGCGCTTCACCGAGAAGCTCATCACCCGGGCGCGCCACGCCCTCGTGGCGAAGGCCGCGGGCGACGTGCACGGCTGGATCCACCAGGTCCGACTGCTCGCGCGCGACGTGAAGGACCGGGACGTCCTGCGCAAGCTGCTGGCGGAGGTCGCGCCTCGCGCGAACCGGCCGGGTGGCTACACGCGCATCGTCCGCGACTGGAAGAACCAGGTGGGCGACAACGCCCCCCGCGCGATCTTCGAGCTCGTGGACCGGCCCGTCGAGGAGCCCGCCCCCGAGGGCGAGCAGGCCGCGGCGGCCGACGCGAAGGGCGCGAGGAAGGCGGCCAAGAAGGCTCCCGCCAAGCCGGTGGCGAAGGTCCCGAAGGGCAAGAAGGCTGCAACGGGCGCCTCGGCCGAGTAGGTGCCCGTGACATCGGCCTCGCAGGTCGTCGCGCCTCTCGCCGTGCCCCTCGTCGCGTCCCTAGAGCCCCTCGAGGCGGTCGGGATCCTGCTCTACGCCCTGGCGACCGCGCTCCTGCTCCGTCTGGCGGTCCGATGGGCCCGCGACGCGATCGGGCCGGCGGCGGGGACGGGCGGGCCGACGATCCGTCCCCCCGGCCGAGACGTCCCGTAGACCCGGTCCGGACGGAGGTGAATCGTGGGGACGGAGGTCGTCGACGGGCCGCGCGCCTGGGACTTCCTCTACGCGTTCTTCGCGAGCCGGCGGGCGTTCCACGCCGTGTACCAGCGCTACGAGGCGAGGGTCCTGCGCTTCGCGCGCGAGGCGGGGGTCCACCGCGACGATCTGCGCCTCCCGCCGGAGGACCTCGCCCGCCTCTTCCACCTGCCGCGCCTCCACCACCTCCGCGACGACCTGGTGGGACCCCTCCGGGAGCTGGCGCACGGCCTCTTCCGCGAGGTGGGGGTCGTCGACCCGCTCGACACGACCTGCAGCCACATCTTCCACGAGGCCTCGATCCTCATGGAGGAGCACCAGTCCGTCGTGCGCTTCCAGCACCTGTCGGACCCGCGCCGCTACGCGCAGGTGTTCGACGAGGTCTCCGGCTACTACCCGACCCGGCTCCGCCGCATCCGGCGGCTCCTCGCCGACGGCCTCCGCCGCGTGGAGGAGCTCCTCCCGGGATGGGCGCGCGACCGGGTCGTCGTGCGCTCGGCCTACCTCTTCGGCGAACGCGTGGTGCGCGGGGTGTACGAGGAGGGCGGCCTCGTGGGGCTCTACGCGCGCATGTACCCCGGCGGGGGCGCCGCGGAGGGCTACCTGGAGGCGGGGCGCTCGTTCCACGCGTCCGGCTTCCTCCCGCTGGCGCGCGGGGCGCTCGAGGCCTCCATCGCGGTGGTCCGCCCCGCCGCCCGTCGCGGCGGCGAGCGGCGCCGCGGCCCGGGGGCGCCCTTCGCCGCGCAGGCACGGAAGCTCCTCGCGTCCATTCCCGCGGCGCGCCCCGATCCCGGCGCTCCTCGTCGTTCCCGATGAGGGGCCGCGGGCGCCGCACCCGCGGCATCCCGAGCGGCCGGGATCGACGGAGCCCGGCGCCCCGCGAGCGCCGCCCGCGGCCGACGCGGCCTCCCGACGCGCGCTTGTGCGCACCCGTTCGTCCGCGTTGCATGGGCCGGTGACTCCGCCCGACGCCCCCGCCTCCGCCGATCCCGCCACCGCGCCGGGGGCGCCCGCCGGGGCCATGCCCGCATCCGGCGGCCGGCGTGTCCACCTGGTCAACTTCGGCTGCCAGATGAACGAGCTCGACGCCGAGCTCGTGCTCGGCGATCTGGCGCGCAAGGGCTGGGGCCGCACCGACGCCGCCGAAGAGGCCGACCTCATCCTGGTGAACACCTGCTCGGTCCGGGAGCACGCCGAGGACAAGGTCTGGAGCCTCCTCGGCACCTACCGGCCGCTCAAGCGCGCGCGCCCGTCGCTCAAGATCGGCGTCCTCGGCTGCATGGCGCAGCGCGTGCGCGGCGAGATCGCGCGCCGGGCGCCCCACGTCGACCTCGTCCTCGGCACCAGCAGCTTCCGCAGCGCCGTCGCCGACCTCGAGGACGTGTCGAGGCGGGGCGGGCGCATCGTGCGCGTCGACCGCCGCCCCGACCCCGACTTCCTGCCGGACGCGGATCGCGAGATCGGCGTCCGCCCGCAGCGTCACCGCGCGTTCGTCACGATCATGCGGGGCTGCGACCACGTCTGCACGTACTGCATCGTCCCGTTCACCCGGGGTCGCGAGGTCTCCCGCCCGCTTTACGACGTCCTCGCCGAGGTCGGGCGCCTCGCCGCCGACGGCGTCCGCGAGGTGACGTTCCTCGGCCAGAACATCAATACGTACGGCAAGGACCGCCCGGACGATGGCGGCCTGTGCACGCTGCTCGAGCGGACCGCGCTCGTCCCTGGGATCGACCGGATCCGCTTCCTGACCAGCAACCCCTTCGACATGACCGAGGGCATGATGCGACGGTTCGGGGCCGTCGGGAAGGTCATGCCCTGGCTCCACATCCCCGCGCAGTCGGGCTCCGATGCCGTCCTGCGCCGCATGAAGCGGACCTACACCACCGCGGAGTACCGCAAGGTCGTCGGTTGGGCTCGACGAG
>JAYTCP010000475.1:0-2064 GCA_043736435.1 Planctomycetia bacterium
TCACCGACCAGGCGGAGACGCGGGCGCCGAACGCCCCGGGCACGCGCGGCATCGTAAAGGACCGCTGGGTCTGCGACCTCGTCGCCGGGTGGAAGGTGCCGGGGACGTCGGTCCGCATCGAGGGGGCGCTGAGGAACGTGTTCGACGAGACCTACATCGCGAGTCGTGCCCCCGAGGGGATCTTCCCCGGCGCCCCCCGCCACTGGTTCCTGGGGATCGAGGTCGAGTTCTAGCGACCCAAGGCGCCTACCGGCGTCCTCACCGGGGTCCCCATCGGGCCCCGGACGGGGGCCCCCGGTAGGCCCCCGGTGGGCGCTCGGAGGCCTCGGCCCCGGAACGGGGGCCGGGGCTATCCTGCGAATGATTCTCAATTTCATGAGCAGCGGGTACCCTCCCATGGTCATGCTCGAACTCGCGATGGCCCCCGAACCGACGCAGCCGACGCCGTGCGAGGCGCCCCCCGCACCGCGCGTGCGGATGCCCGCCCCGCCGGGCCGCTGGCGACGTCGCGTCGATCGCGTCCGCCGGCCTCGTTCGCGCGCCGCGTGGATCACGGCCGTGGTCGTCCACGCGGTCGGACTCGGCGGGGGCTTCCTCTGGTCGCCCCTCTCGCCGTTACACATCGGCGAGGGCCGCGACGGCTACCTCGTGCTCCACACCACGGCCGAGCCGGCGTACGAGCGGGATCCCGACCTCGAGGAGCCCGAGCCCGAGCCGCAGGAAGTCGAGTCGTACGCCGATGCGTCCGATCGCCCGGTGGAGATGCCGGAGATCGATCCGGTCGACGTCTTCGAGACGCCTTCCCCCGTCGAGTCGACCGACGCTGCGGAGCTGCCGGCCGACGAGCTGCCGCCCCTCGAGGTCGCGCAGGCGTTCCCATCCTTGAAGGGCCTGATTCAGCCCCGGGCCGCGAAGCCTCCCCGCGACGTCACCGTTGCGGCCGCCCCGAGTCTCCTTCCCGTGGCCGCACCCGTCGCGGCGCCCCGGACGGCACAGGCCGCGGCACCGACTCCGGTCGCGTCGGGCCGCGCGCAGCTGACGCCCCGATGGAAGCCCGTGCCTCCCTATCCGGAGGCCCTGCGCAGGGCCGGCATCGAAGGCGTGACGGTGCTCCGCATCGTCGTGGAGGCGGACGGCTCCGTCTCGGACGCGCTCGTCGTCACGTCGAGCGGCTACCCGGAGTTCGACACGGTCGCCGTCACGACGCTTCGAAGCTGGCAGTTCGCGCCGCCGGGCGAGCGGCGGACGGTCGACCGGCTACCGGTCCGCTTCCGCCTGCGGTAGGAACCCCGCGCGGCGGCCGGGACGGCTTGGTCACCCAGCGCGCGCACGCAGCGCCCCCCCCGCGCCCCCCCCATCCGCCACGGGATCGCCGCACGTCGCGTCGCAGGCGTCCGTCCGCCTCCGCCGTCCGCCTCGGCCCCTCCGTTCCGGTCGCGACGTCCCATGGCACTCTCCCCTCCGTGGAGCTCTTCCCGGCCGCCTCCCGCCTGCGCCGCTCCCTCGCCCGGGGCGGGCGCCTCGCGCATCCGCGGGCCACGCGATGAGGGTCGGCGCCTTCCTCGGACCCTACCGCCTCCTCGAGGAGCTCGGCTCGGGCGCGACGGGGACGGTGTTCCTGGCGGACCAGCCCGGGGCCGAGGGGCCCGCATCGCGGACGGTCGCGCTGAAGTTGTTCCACGCGCACCTGTCGTCGTACGCGGGATTCGTGGCGAGGTTCGAGCGGGAGGCGGAGGCGGGGCGCCGCGTCGTGCACGAGAACGTCGTGCGGGTGCTCGACGCCGAGATGATGGTCGTCGAGGGGGAGGTGCGGTTCTTCCTCGTCATGGAGCACGTGTCGGGCCGGACGCTGCGGCGCGTGCTGGGCGAGCTCGGGCCGCTGCCGGAGCCGCTCCTTCGGGAGATCGCGCTCGAGGCCGCGCGGGGGCTCGCGGCGGTCCATGGGGCGGGGCTCGTGCATCGGGACGTGAAGCCCGACAACCTGATCCTCACCGACGACGGGCGCGTGCGGCTGATGGACCTGGGCGTCGCGCGGGTCGTGGACGCGTCGCGCGCGCTCACGGG
>JAYTCP010000476.1:0-4822 GCA_043736435.1 Planctomycetia bacterium
TCGCCCCGGGGCTGGTCCACGACGACCTCCGCTCGCACGATCCATCCGTCGCCGCCCGCCTTCGGCCACGCCGTGGCGCTCGCGAGCCGCATCGCGGGGAGGCCCGTCCGCTCGAGGTAGGGCCGCACCCACTCGCCGTCGAGCGCCGCGAGCCACTCGGTCCAGCCGACCGCCTGTCCCACGTGGTCGGCCGTGAAGCGTTTCACGCGCGCGAAGAACTCGGCGTCCCCGAGCCGCTTGCGCAGCACGTGGAAGACGAGGGAGCCCTTCCCGTAGCCGATGTCGTTGTCCTTGTCCTCGGTCTTCGTGCGGAACGAGCGCACGGGCGAGTCCTTCTCGCCGCGCACGCGGATCGCGTACTTCTCGAGGACGCCGCGCCGGTGCTCGAGCGCCGCCGCGGGCGACTCGAGCTCCTTCGCGAGGTAGTTGCTGTAGTACGTGGTGCTCGCCTCGCACCAGTTGCCGTCGGCCCGCGAGACGAAGACGCCGTTGCCGAACCAGCCGTGGACGTACTCGTGGTCGAGGTAGCCCGGCGGGATCTTCCCGCCCGAGGCCTTCGCACCGCTCGTGACGTACCGGATCACGTCGTCGCCGAGCAGCGTGTACGACGGCATGCCGTAGCCCGTCTGGAAGAAGTTCTCGACGACGTCGAACTTCGGGTGGGGGTACGTGCCGAGGATCGACTCGTAGCGCGAGACGATCTCCGCGGCCGCGTCGAGCCACAGCGGGGCGTGCTCGGCCTCCCCGGGCAGGAACCACGTCGCCACCGTGATGCCCTGCACCTCCCGGGAGGAGGTCACGTACGGGCCCGCCGACAGCGAGCAGTCGTCGGTCGGGATCACGGCGCGCGCGACGCTGCGGTTCCACACCATGCCCGGCGCGTCGCCGGCGTCGGCCGCGTCGGGCGCGATGCGGTCCGCGCCGGTCCACCCCTTCGCCGTCGTCACGCTCGAGCGCTCGGCGATGCCTCCCTGGGTCACGACGAGGAACGGGGCGGGCACCCACGTGTCCACGTCGAAGTGCGCGACCTCGTCGCGCTCGGTCATCGGGTACCAGCCGCTCGCGCCCGAGAGGTAGATCCCTTCCTCGGAGATGAGCCCGCGGGTCGCGTCGCCGACCACCCAGGAGAGGCCCTCCTTCTTCTCGACCGCGTCGAAGATCGTGCCGGAGTAGCGCACCTCGACCTTCGTCACGCCCTCGGGCAGCGTCGTAGAGAACGTCGAGAAGCCGCCGCCCTGCGGTCCCTTGCGCGGCGCCACGGCGCCCGTCCCCTCGGCCGTGCCGAGGAAGGTCGTCGTCACCGCGTCGATGCCCGGCCCCAGCACGAACGTGAAGGTCCGCCCCGCGGTCGCGTCCACGTCCACGACGTCGCGCGCCGTGATCCGGTGGGTCTCGGGGTCGAAGCGGGCCTCGATGCGGTGGTGGACGATCCGCACGGTCCCTTCCGGGCCGTCCGCGCGCACGGGGGCGGCGGCGGATCCGACGAGGGAGAGACCGGCGAGGAGGAGGAGGGGGGCGCGGGGGAGTCGCATGGCCCGAGCATACGGCGCGGACCTGCCTTCCCCCGAGCAGGACCCGGGGAGCGTTGTCGGGGAAGCGGGAGCGGCCGGTTTCAATGGGCGCCATGGGCTCCCGGCACCAAGGTCCGCGCGAGGAGGTCCTCGCCCTCGACGTGTTCATCAAGCTGATGCGCGCGTCCGAGTCCGTGGCCGACCGGATCCACCGGGACGTGGCCGAGTCCGGGCTCACCGTCTCCCAGTTCGGGGTCCTCGAGGCGCTGCTCCACCTGGGCCCCCTGTGCCAGAAGGAGCTCGGCACGAAGCTCCTGCGCAGCGGCGGGAACATCACGATGGTCGTGCGGAACCTCGAGCGGCGGGGGCTCGTCCGACGGGTCAGGTCCCCGGAGAACCGCCGGTTCGTCACGGTCTCCCTCACGGAGGAGGGCCGCCGCCTGATCCGGCGCCTGTTCCCGACCCACGTCCGCGCCGTCGTGCGCGAGATGGCCGTGCTGAGCGCGGCGGACCTCGAGCGGTTCGGCGGCCTGTGCAGGCGGATCGGCGTCGTGAAGCCGCCGCTCGGGCCTCTTCGGCCCGAGAGCCCCGGATCTCGGTAGCGTCGGGTCCCCGGTTCCCCGGCACGGCCCGCCCCGCGGTCGGATCCGTCCGCCGGGGTGGCGGGCCCCGGACTTCAATGTTAAAACGTCCATGCCTCGGTCGTCCCGACGCGAGGCGTTGGAGGTGCCCATGCTGTCCCGACGCAAGCTCCTGAAGCACGCCGCCACCGCTGCCGCCGCAGGCGCCGCGATCCCCGCGGCCGTCGCCTGCACGATGGGGGGCCGCGGAGGCGAGCGCCCCGCCGCCGTCCTGCCCGAGGCCGCGGTCGCCGCCTCGAGGGGCGCCCCGCCTCCCGCTGGCATGCCCGCCGCGCCCCTGCTCGTGCGGCCCTCGCTCGCGCGCGGCCACGCGAACCACGGCTGGCTCGACACGCGCCACACGTTCTCGTTCGCGAGCTACTACGATCCGCGCCACATGGGCTTCCGCGGCCTGCGCGTGATCAACGAGGATCACATCGCGGGCAGCGGGGGCTTCCCCATGCACCCGCACCGCGACATGGAGATCGTCACGTACGTGCTCACGGGGACCCTCGAGCACAAGGACAGCCTCGGCAACGGCGGCGTGATCCGCCCCGGCGAGGTCCAGCGCATGAGCGCGGGCACCGGCATCCGCCACAGCGAGTTCAACCCCTCGCATCGCGACGACGTGCACCTGCTCCAGATCTGGATCGAGCCCGACGTGCGCGGCGTGACGCCCGGCTACGCCCAGACCGTCTTCCCCGCGCCCGACCGCACGGGCCGCCTGCGCCTGGTCGCGTCGCCGGACGGGCGCGACGGCAGCCTGTCGATCCGCACCGACACGAACCTCTACGCGTCGATCCTCGAGCCGGGCACCGCCCTCGCGTACGCCAACCGAGCCGGGCGTCACGCGTGGCTCCAGGTCGCGCGCGGCCGTCTCCGGGTGAACGGCCAGGGCCTCGCGGCAGGCGACGGCGCCGCGGTCTCGTCCGCTGGCGCCCTCGAGATCGAGGCGCTCGACCCGAGCGAGCTCCTCCTGTTCGACCTCGCCTGAGCGGGGGCCGACCGACGTGGCGGAGTCCGGGGGCGCCGGGGGCAGACCGCCCGGCGCCCCCACGCTAGACTCGGGTCCTCTGATCCCCCACGGAAGGAGGACCCATGTCCGTCGCGAAGGTCATCGAGATCTCTTCGATCTCCAAGAAGTCGTTCGAGGACGCGATCCAGCACGGCATCTCCCGCGCCGCGAAGACCGTCGAGAACATCGAGGGCGCCTGGATCCAGGAGCAGAAGGTGAAGGTCAAGGACGGCAAGGTCGTCGAGTACCGCGTCAACATGAGGGTCACCTTCGTCCTGAACTGACCGCGCGCTCCGACGCGCCGCACGCCGCCGTTGCGAGAGCACGGTCCGGCGCGCGGCGCGTCGTCGTGCCCGTCGAGGCGGAGAGTGAGGCGAGGCGATCAGCGCGGCGGGGCGGGCAGCCGTCCGCTCACGCGCGCGAGGTCGGGCTCCGCCGCCGCGCGCTCCGCGAGGCGCGCGTCGAGCGCGATCGCCTTCCCGAGGGCATCGAGCGCGGCGTCGTCGCGCCCGAGGCGCGCGAGCACCCGCGCGAGGCCGTAGTGGCCCGCCGGGGCGCCGGGCGCCTTGTCGATCGCGGCCGTGAAGTCGCGGAGCGCCGCGCGGTCGTCGCCCTTCGCGAGCGCCTCGAAGCCGATGAGCGTGCGCCCCACCGCCGAGAGCTCCTGCGAGAGGGCCGCGTCGACGCGCGCCGCGCTCTTGCTCGCGGCGAACGCCACGTCGGGGTCGATGGGGGCGTACGGGTCGGAGAGCAGCGCGCGGTAGAGGGCCACGGCGCGGCGATGCCGGCCGGCCGCCGCGGCCGCGTCCGCGCGGGCGCGCAGGACCGTCGGCCGGAGCGCGTCGGACAGGACGAGACCCGCGAACCGCACCGCCGCCGCCGCGTACCACGCCTTCGCCTGCGCCAGCTTGGGCGGGGTCGTGCGGTCCGCGGCCTCCTCGAGGGCGCGGCGCTCCTCCGTCTCCGCGGCCGCGAGGACGCGCTCGGCCTCGCGGAGCAGGGCGGCCGCGAGCGCGGGCGCGGCCGCGAGGCCCGTGGCGAGGATCCCGGCCTGCGCCGTCTCGGGCGCGTGCTCGGCCTCGGCGAGCCGGAAGGACTCGACGAGCAGCTCGCCCCGCAGCCCCCCGAGGCGCCGCGCGGTTCGCAGCGCGGCGCCGGCCTGTCCGAGGTCGCCCGAGCGGCGGTGGAAGCGTGCGAGCGCGACCGGGCCCTCCATGCGGTCGGGCGCGAGGATGCGCGCCTGGTCGTAGAGCCTGAGGATCGGGACCGGGTCCTTCGGCGGCGCCGGGACGCCCGGCAGCGGCTCCTCCCCGAGGAGGAGGTGGCCGAGCCGCAGGGGCGGATCGAAGCGCGTGGGGTCCAGGCGTCGCGCCTCCTCGAGCGCGGCGCGCGCGAGGTCGGGACGGCCCTCCACGGCGTGCGTCTCCGCGACGTCGAGGCGGGCCTCCGTGGCGCCGGGGTCGAGCGCGAGCAGGCGCGCGTAGGCCTCGCGGGCGCGCGCGTACGCGCCCCGGTGCGCGAGATCGGCCGCACAGCGGTAGAGGAGGTCGGGGTGGAAGCGCGGGGTCGGATCCTCGAGCGGGCTCTTCGCGTCGGGGCCGGAGCTGAGTACGACCGCACGCTCCGCGGGAGGGAGGCGCAGGTACTCGACGAGCCGCGCCTCCTCCGCGTGGGCC
>JAYTCP010000477.1:0-3051 GCA_043736435.1 Planctomycetia bacterium
CGACCTCGGCGTCGACCTGGTCGGCCATGTCGTGGGAGGGCGTGCCCTCCTCGCGGCAGTACGTGAACACGCCGAGGCGGTCGAAGAGTCCGTCCTCGACGGCCCCTAGCGACGCGCGGTGGTCGTCCTCCGTCTCGCCCGGGAAGCCCGCGATCAGCGTCGTGCGGATCGCCACGCCGGGGATGCGCTCGCGGATGCGCTCGAGCAGGGCGCGCTGGCGGTCGGCGCCGATGCCGCGCTTCATGGCCTTCAGCATGCGGTCGCTCGCGTGCTGGACCGGCATGTCGACGTACTTCGCGACGCGCGGGTTGCGGGCGATCTCGTCGAGGACGTCGTCCCTGAGCGTGCTGGGGTAGAGGTAGAGCAGCCGCCACCACCGGGGCCCGTCGATCTCGGAGAGCGCGCGCAGCAGGTCGACGAGGCGTGGCTTGCCGTAGAGGTCGCGGCCGTACGCCGTCGTGTCCTGGGAGACCAGGTTCACCTCGCCCACGCCGCGGCTCGCCACCACCTTCGCGTCCGCGACGAGGTCATCGATCGTGCGGCTCGCGAGCCTCCCGCGGAACGAGGGGATCGAGCAGAAGGTGCACTTCTGGTCGCAGCCCTCGCTGATCTTCAGGTACGCGTAGCCGGCCGGCGTCAGGAGGACGCGCTTGCGCTGCGGCTTCCCGCGCACCACGGGCAGCCCGAGCAGCTCGCGCGCGGCGGCGACGATCTTCCCGTAGTCGCCGAAGGGCAGCCACCGGTCGACCTCGGGGATCTCCTTCGCCAGGTCCTTCGCGTACCGCTCGACCAGGCACCCCGCGACGATCACGCCCTTCAGCCGGCCCAGCTCCTTGCGCTGGGTCACGGCGAGGATCGTGTCCACCGACTCCTCCTTGGCGGGGTCGATGAAGCCGCAGGTGTTGACCAGGGCGAGGTCGGCCTCCTCGATGCCCTCGGCCAGGGCGAACCCGGCGCCGAGCAGGTCGCCCACGAGGCGTTCGCTGTCGGCGAGGTTCTTCGCGCAGCCGAGCGACAGGAGGGCGATGCGCCCGATCGGACGGGGGGAGGCGGTGGTCATGGACCGGGGCAGCGTACCCTCGCTGGGACTCCTAGGACCGCTTCCGACGCGCCCACTCCCCCGGCGTGAGCAGCGTCGGACGGCTCCCCGAGGCCGTCATCTCCCCCAGGATGCCTTCCGACACGAGGGCGTCCATCAGGGTGGCCGCGCGCGCGTAGCCGACGCCGAGCCGGCGCTTGAGCAGCACGAGGCTCGCCGACCCGCGCTCGAGGGCGGCCTCGACGCTCGCGCCGAACAGCTCGTCGCGCAGTCCGGGGTGCCGCTCCTCCGGCTCCGGCGCGCCGGGATCGAAGAGCTTCAGCTGCCCGGGCGAATCGCTCACGGGCGGGGGTTCGGAGGTCAGCTCGCCCTCGAGCGGTTCCGACACCCGGATCGGCGGCAGCTCCTCGACGGGCAGGCTCGAGAAGAGGCCGCGCAGGGCCTCGCGGAAGTCGGCCGTCGGGGGCGACGGGCGCGGCTTCGGCTTCGGCGTGCGGCCCGGGCGGTCGGCGGCCGGGTTCGCGCCGACGAGCCCCGACTCCGCGAGCTTGCGCCGATGGCTCGCGACGGACGGGTGAAGACCGGCCGCGATTTGCGCCTCGGGCGGGGGTGCGGCCGTCGCCGCCGCGATCGCGGCCGTGGCCGCGGGGTCGAGCGCGGGGCCGTCGAGTCCGAGGGCACCCGCGGCCTTCGCCGAAGGCGCCGGGATCTCGACCCGCACTCCGGGAATCGCCACTCCGAGGACTTCACGGGCGGCGGGGGCCGATGCCGCCGGCTCAGGAGGCAGCGCCACCGGCGGCATCTCGAGCGTCGCCGCCGCGGCCGGGGACGGCAGCGCGTCCATCGCGAGCGCGGCCGACGCATCGAGGGGCGGCTCGAATGTCGCCTCGATGGGGGGCTCGTGCGAGGGGGGCATCTCGGGCGACACCTCGTCGCGCGGCGCGAAGCGAACCCCTGCGGGCAGGTCGTCCTCGGCAGGCACGTCGAGGGCCGTGGCCTTGGGCGGCGCCTCGGGCGGCGCCTCGTCGACGTAGCGGATGCCCGAGATCGCCTTCTCCCGCTTCCCCCCGGGGGGAGGAGTCGTCGCGATGGCGTTCGGCGTCGGCTTCGGCGGCGGCGCCGGGTCGTCCCGGTACCGGATGGGGCCCACGTCGGTCCCGGGCAGCAGCATCGGCAGATCGGTGCCGTCCTCCGCGACGCGCCGCTCGGGGTACCAGGGCTTCACCATCACCTTCACAGGCACCGGGACCGGCGGCGGCGTGGTACGGCCGGGCGCGACTCGGGGAGCCGCGGCCCGCGCGCCCGGCGCCGGCGGGATCACGACCGAGGGGAGCGATCCTTGCGCCGTGGCCCGACTGGCCCCCGCTCCGGCCCCCTGGCTCGGAACGCCCCCGCTCGTCTCCCCGCCGCCCGCGTCGCGTGCCGCTCCGGCCTTCGACGCTTCGATCACCAGCGGCGCGAGGGCGAGGAACAGGCCCGGGACCGCGATGGCGCCCATCAGCACCGCGCCCATGCCGGTGCCGAGCACGTCCTTCAGCATCTGCGCGAGGGTCCCCGCCAGGCGCCCGCCGCCCGCGAACGGCGTCTCGGACAGCGCGCCCGCGAGCCCGCCGATGCCCAGCGCGAACACCAGCGCGCCGAGCATCGAAACCGCTTTCGCGGGAATGGGACCGCGGAGCCACGCGAGCAGCGCGTACGGGATCGCCAGCAGCACCAGTACGACGCTTCCCCATCCGAGCGACGTCCCTGGGATCCCGAGGAGCTTCAGGAACACGTTCGAGAACGGGCGGTCGTACCCCTGCGACCCGTAGAGCACGAGGACCGCCAGGAGCAGGAAGAGCCCGGCCAGGACCGAGAGATAGGTGATGTCGCGCTGTCCGAGCCGCCTCGCCATGGGAGTCGGATCGTAGCAGCCGGGTCCCCCGCCGCGCCGGATCCCTCCGGGGCCGGGGCGGTGGACGAGCCCTCCTCCGCACCGGTTCCCCCGTTCGCGGGCATCTTGAGGAGGACAT
>JAYTCP010000478.1:0-2729 GCA_043736435.1 Planctomycetia bacterium
GGCGACCCGCGCGAACCCGCGCCCTCGACGGCGGCGAGGCGCTTCTCGAGCGCCGCGCGCTCGGCGGTGCGCGCCGACCTCTCGGCGTCGAGCTCGGCCCGGAGCCGACGGAGCTCTTCCATCATGGCGGAATCTTCGGCGTGCGCCGACGGAGCGAAGGCGGCCATCGCGAGCGCGACGGCGCCGGGGATCACGAGGCGGGCGAAGTCGCGGGGGGGGCGCGCGAGGGAGCGGAGCATGGGTGGACCTCTCGACGGAGACGCGGGGAGCGGGCTCCGCGCGACGTCGGCCACGAGCCGGTCCGGTCCCCCGACGGAAGCGGGGTCGGACGCGAGGCGCCCTCGGGCGCCCCCGCGCGCGGAGAGATCAGCGACGCGTCGGCGCGGGAGGTCCGCGGGCGAGTCCGAGGTCGAGGACGCACGCAGGAACGAACGCCGCCGCCGCGCCCGCGGGCGGCGCGGGAACGGCCTCGGGGCGCGGGAGGACGGGCGGCAGCGCGACCGGGGTCGGCACGGCCGCGAGGACGCGGCAGAGCGCGCACCCGTCCGAGTCAGACGTCGGGGCGTCGGGCTCGACGGGCCCGTCGGCGAGGCCGTCGCATCCCTCTGCGCCCCGACCGTGCTCGTGGCCATGGTCGTGGTCGTCTGCGTCGAGGGGAACGCAGTGCGCGCACCGACGGCCGCCGGACGCATGCGCCCCGGGCGCGAGCGCCAAGGACTCCACCGCCAGGAACGCCAGCGCCGTCCACAGGACGAGCAGGCGGCGCAGCCAGCCCGCGCCCGCGGAGGCGTGTCGGCGGACGGGGCGGGGACCGGAGGCGGACACAATACGTCGTTATACGAGGGGGGTCGGGTACCCGCAAGGGCGCGCTTCCCCTGCAACGCGAGGAGCGGGGCGAGCATCGAGCCCGTCCCGCTCCGGAGAGGTCCGGGAGTGTCGGGGGCGGCGGGGGCAAGAACTGCAGCTTTGTGTCAGACACGATGCTGCAGTTCTTGCCCCCGCCGCCCCCTGCCTCCTCCTACCTGCCGCCGGCGTCGAGCCCCGGCACGCGCTCGTAGCGGTAGTACACCTCGAGGCACATGGCCATCACCGCGGTCGCGTAGACGCGGCCGCCGTCCTGGCCCCACGGGTCGACCGCGTCCCAGCTGCCCTTGTACCGGCAGTAGTCGCCGTCCATCCGCTGGCTGTCCACCATCGCCGGCTTCATCGCCGCGTCCCACCGCTTCCACGGGTCGCCGCCGACCTGGTACATGGCGAGCGTCGCGTAGTACCAGTAGTACATGTCGACGGCGCCCTCGGCGGGCTTCCACACGGGCGGGAGCGCCGCGCACAGCTTGGCGCCGTTCTGGATCGCGACGCTCGACTTCGGGTTCTCGCCGAAGAAGACGCGGGCCAGCACGCCGACCGCGGTCATGGCTTCGGACTTCTCGGCCGGGAACCGGTCGACGAGGTCGGTGGAGCGCGCCGGGCCGCTGCCCCGCTGCTGGTAGCCGACCCGGCCGCTCTCGGGATCGGTCATCTTGTCGATCCAGGCGCGGATGCCGTCGAACGCATCCTCGTCGATCTCGAGCGACGGCGCGCGGTTCCGCGCGACGTCGGCGGCGTTGACGAGCTTGGCGCTCTTGAGCGCCATCATCATCCATCCGGTGACGCTCGTGTCGTTGTCGCCGGGCTTCACGCCGTAGCGCCACGCGAAGTACGGGTTGCGGGTCAGCGCGATGTAGTCGAGCGACTTCTGCGCGGGGTTCTTGAGCATGGTGGAGCCGGTCAGAGCGTACGCCTCGACCATGGCCAGCGCGGCGATCGCGTGCCCGTAGACGTGGTGCCCCGTGGCGCGGGCCCCGATGCAGCCCTCGGGATCCTGCTGGTTGCGCAGCCACTTGAGGCCGTTGCCGACCACGGCCTGGAAGGGTCCGTCGCGGTGCGAGTAGCCGGCGCCCAGGAAGGCCAGGAGCGCGAGCCCGGTCACGCCGACGTCGTACTGGGCCTTGCCGGCCCCGTCGATCGCGGGATCCGGGTTCGGCTTGCCGTCGCACCAGCGACCGAAGCCCTCGGACTCCCAACGCCCGTCCGGCGACTGGTGAGTGGCGAGCCAGCGCAGCGCGTGCTCGACGCTGTCCTGCGTGACCGTGGTCCGACGCTTCGCGCGTCCGACGTTGCGGTTGCTGCCGAGGCCGTGGCCGCCCCGGGCCCAGCCGCCGCCGGGCCCGATGAGGGTGTTCGTGGAGATCCCGTCGAAGTCGCCCGTGCGGTCTCCATCGGTGTTCCCGTAGGGCTCGTCGTTGGGCAGGTCGACGTCGTCCTGGGGCTTGTCGTCGAGGACCACGTGGTCCGCGGTGATGGGCTCGCGGGCGTCCACGTCCGTGGACTTCGTGACCTCGACCTCCTCGATGTCGGGCTGCGCCTCGGCATCGGGCGCATCCACGGCGTCGCCGTCGGTCTGGATGATGGCCACCGTGGGCGCAACCACGACCGTCGGCGACGTCGGCATGAGCCCGGAGAGGACGAAGAGGAGCACATGCACCGTGATCGAGATCATCCACCACGGGCACTGGCGGAGCGCTTCGTAGAGCACCTCGTCGAACCCGTTCGTTTCGGCGAAGGTCGAGCGATGGACGTACCGTTGGCGCGAGACCATGAGGGGGACTCCTTCCCATCCGGACCCATCGTCCGGGCATCCGTCGCGCATCGGTGTGGCGCGCGCGACAGGGAGGAGAACGGACCCGGCG
>JAYTCP010000479.1:0-6634 GCA_043736435.1 Planctomycetia bacterium
GACGAGCGCGCGGTGGAGGAACGCGTCGACCTCGTCGGCCGTCGCGAGCCGCACGCACCGCGCCGCCACCGAGCGCGCCTGTGCCAGGGTGAGGCTGCGGATGAGGCGACGCACGCGCGGCAGCACGGCGGGGGTGAGGCTGAACTCCCGGAGCCCGAGGCCGAGGAGGAGGACGGTGTACTGGGCCTCGCCCCCCATCTCGCCGCACATGGTGACGGGGATGCCGCGGACGCGCGCCGCCGCGACCGTGTCGCGGACGAGACGCAGGATGCTCGGATGCGAGGGCCGGAACAGGGGGGCCACCTGCTCGTTCGTGCGGTCGACGGCGAGGGTGTACTGGATCAGGTCGTTCGTCCCGATCGAGAAGAAGTCCGCCTCCCGGGCCAGGAGGTCGGCGGTGACCGCGGCGGCGGGGATCTCGATCATGGCCCCGACGCGGACGCGCGGGTCGTGGCGCAGCCCTTCGCGGGCGAGGGAGGTCGCGGCCTCGCCGAGCAGCGCCTTCGCCCGGCGCAGGTCCTCGGGCGCCCCCACCATCGGCAGCATGACGCGCACGTCGCCCTCGGCCGCGACGCGCAGGAGCGCCCGCAGCTGCGGCCGGAGCACCTCGGGGTGCGCGAAGCACCAGCGCAGCGAACGGCTGCCGAGCGCCGGATTGGGCTCGGAGGTGGCGCCGCCCGGGGTCGCCTTGTCGGAGCCGAAATCGAACGTGCGGATCGTCAGTCGACCGGGCTTCACCTTCGCGAGGGCCTCGCGGTAGGCGGCGAGATGCTCCTCCTCGCCGGGGATCGGGCGTCGCGGGTCGAACAGGAACTCCGTCCGGTACAGCCCGATGCCCTGCGCGCCACGCCGCACCGCGGCCTCCACCTCGAGGGGGAACTCGATGTTGGCGAGGAGGGTGACCGCATGGCCGTCCACGGTCTCGGCAGGGAGGTGGCTCTCCTTGAGCAGGCTCCGCTCGACGGCCTCGTAGCTCGCGGCGCGCCGGACCGCCTCCGCGCGGGTCGCGGGGTCGGGGTCGACCACCACCAGGCCGGTCGAGCCGTCGAGCCAGACCTCGGCGCCGGGGGCGATCGCGGCGACGAGCCCCGGCACGCCGACGACGCACGGGAAGCCCAGGGCCTTCGCGATGATCGCCGTGTGGCTGGTGGGGCCGCCGTGCTCGAGGAGCAGCCCCGCGACGCGCGTGCCCGCGAGCGCTGCGGCCTCCGAGGGGGTCATGTCCTCCGCCACGACGACGACGTCGTCGGCGCCCGCGGCGCCTGCCGACGCCGCGGGAGACGGACGCCCCGCGAGCGCGCGCAGGAGGCGCCGCTCCACGTCGATCACGTCCTGGCGTCGCTCCGCGAACAGGGGGTCGGACAGCTCGGCCAGCCGGTTCGCGTACCGCCGCAGCACCGACGTCACCGCGTGCTCGGCGCTCGCGCCCCGGCGCACGACCTCGTCGAGCTCGCCGCGGACCGCCTGGAGGAGGATCCGGTGCACCTCGAAGATCGACCCGACCTTCGGGTCGATCGAGAGCGCCCGCTGGGACTCCTCGAGCCCCTCGAGCGCCTCGAGCGAGGCGCGCTCGAGGCGGAGCAGCTCGGCGGGGACCTCCGCCGGCTCGCAGGTCCGCCGCTCCACCGCGTACGGGACCGCCTCGTGGTGGACGGCGCGTCCGACGCGGCTGCCGCCCGAGACCGGGATGCCCTGCAGCCGGCGCGACGGCACGCTCAGCGCTCCTCGGCGAGTCGGCCCAGCAGCTGCTCGAGTGCGTCCACCGCGGCGGCGGCGTCCGGGCCCTCGGCGCGGAGCCGCAGCACCGACCCCACGGTCGCGGCCAGGTAGAGCATGTCGAGCAGGTCCTTCGCCGAGCCCGTCACCTCGCCGTTCTCGACGACGACGTGCGCCGCGAACCGCTTCGCCGTCTCGACGAGCTTCGCGGCGGGCCGGGCGTGGAGGCCCTGTGCGATGCGGAGCACGACCTCGCGTTCGACGTGGGCCGCGGGAGGGTTCGTTTCCATGGATCGGGGCCCGCCGGGGCCGGGGAGGTCACCGGACGGGGGGGGGCGGGCTCGACTCCTCGAGGACCTCGACGAGCGCCTCGGGCGTGGCGCAGCCCTTGACCAGCTTGACCCAGTACTTCGACTTCTTGAGCGAGACGATCCACCGCATGAAGGCGAGGTACTCGGCTGCGCGGTCCGGCGGAGCCGCGATGAGGAAGACGACGTTCACGGGATCGCCGTCGACGGAGGCGAAGTCGAGGCCGGCGCGGGAGACGCCGACGGCGACGATCATCTCCGAGACCAGCGAGGTCTTCGCGTGCGGCACGGCGACGCCGACGCCGATGCCCGTCGTCCCCTCGGCCTCGCGGGCGAGCACCTCGTCGCCGAGGGCCTGCGCCTTCGCCTTCGAGAGGGCGCCCGACGCGGCGAGGAGGCCGCAGAGCTCGCGGACGGCGTCGGCCTTCGTCTCCGCCTCCAGCGAGAGCGTGACGTGGGCGGGGCGTACGTGGCGGATGGGCTTGGCGACGTCCATGGGGGCGCGGGCTACTCCTCCTTCATGCGGTCGATCACGTCTTCGTACGTCTCTTCCCCGGGCCCGACCGGTCCCGGTCCCC
Organism: Planctomycetia bacterium; assembly: GCA_043736435.1. Taxonomy (GTDB): domain Bacteria; phylum Planctomycetota; class PLA2; order PLA2; family JAEUHO01; genus JAYTCP01. Next base: position 2,603 of record JAYTCP010000479.1, read on the forward strand.
GGGGCACGGCGCCGGGCGGCACCGCGCCCGAGGGCAGGCTCCCCATGGACGCCCCGCCGCGATGATGGTCGGTGAGCTTCTGCTTGTGACGGCGGAGCTGGCTCGCGAGCTTCTCCTCGACCAGGTCGAGCGCGGCGTACATGTCGGGCGACTCGGCCTTCGCGACGAAGCGCTGGTGCCCGCCCGCCGCCGCGACCACCTCGACGGCGTGCGCGTCGTGGCCGACGTCCATCGTCACCTCCACCTTGGTGAGTCGACCGAAGATCTTCTCGACCTTCTCGATCTTCTCGCGGGCGTACTCCTTCATGGGCTCGGTCACACCGACGTGTCGACCGGTGATCAGGACTCGCACGGTTCGGTCCTCTCTCCGCGCGGGGCGGTGGAAGGGGCTTCGTGCCCGGATTCTAGGCCCGCCGCGAGGGAGGGGTCAACGAACGCCGGATGCGGCTCTCCCTCCGTGCCCGCGGCGACGAGCACGAGGGCGTGGGCGGGCGCGGCCGGGCCCGCGCGCGTCCGGTCCCGCGAGAGGAGGAGCGCCGCGACCGAGTCGGCCGCGCGAACGCCCCGCCCGACCTCGAGCAGGGTCCCGGCGATGGCGCGGACCATCCCGTACAGGAACCCGTCGGCCACCAGGTCGAGATGGAGCCGCGCGTCGTCCTCGACGAGGCGGGCACCGAGGATCGTCCGCACCGTGCTCCGGCGCGGCGACCCGGTCGACTGGAACGCGGCGAAATCGTGCCGGCCGCGGAGCGCGTCGAGCGCCCGCGTCACGGCGGCGACGTCGAGCGTCGCACCGACGAGCCAGGCGGTCCGACGTTCGTGCACGCGCCGCCGACGGCTGCGCAGCCACGTGTAACGGTACCACTTCCACGCCGCGTGCATCCTCGCGTGGAACCCGGGCGCCTCCTCCGAGAGCGACACGACCCCGACGTCCTCGGGCAGCAGCGCGTCGAGCGCGCGCTCGAGGACCGCCGTGCGGAGCGTCGTCACGGCCTCGAAGGAGGCGAGCATGCCGCGGGCGTGGACACCCGCGTCCGTGCGGCCCGACCCCACGACGGCCACCTCGCCGCCGAGCACGCGGGACAGGACCGATTCGACGACGCCCTGCACCGTGCGGTCCGCGGCCTGGCGCTGCCAGCCGGAGAATCCCGCCCCGTCGAACTCGAGGACGAGTCGGAAGCTGCGCGGTTCCCGCACGGGCGCGGGCCCCTCGGCGGGCCGGCCCCCTTCCGCGAACGGAATGCCTTCTGCGGGCGGAATGCCTTCTGCGGGCGGATTGGACGTCTCCCCCACCGGTCAGCCCGACCAGACGCGACGCTGCCGGCTCGACGGGATCTTGAGCGCCTTGCGGTACTTCGTGACGGTCCGGCGGGCGATCACGAGGCCCGATTCCTGCGAGAGGTGCGCCGCGACCTCGTCGTCGGAGAGCGGGCTCGCCACGTCCTCGGCCGCGATGATCTGCTTGACGCGCTCCTTGATGCTGACGCGCGACTCGACGCCGCCGTCGTCGTTCTCGGTGCCGCCCGTGAAGAAGAACTTCAGGGGGACGATGCCCCGGTGGGTCTGCACGTGCTTGTCGCTGATCGCGCGCGAGACCGTCGAGACGTGGATTCCGAGCGCGTCGGCGACCTCCTGCATCTTCAGCGGACGCAGGTGGCTGACGCCGAAGTCGAGGTAGTCGCGCTGGCGGCGCACGATCTCGGTGGCGACCCGCTCGAGCGTGCTCTCCCGCTGGGCGATGGCCTCGATGAGCCACTTCGCCGCGTCGACCTTGCGCTTGACGTACTCCTTGAGCTTGGGATCGCCCTTCGCGTCGAGGAGCATCTGACGGTACCGCGGGGAGATGCCGAGCCGGGGCACCTGGTCGTTGACCAGGCGGACCCGGTACTCGTCGCCCTCCCATTCGACGACCACGTCGGGTCGGATGTAGGCGGTCGGACCGCTCGACCAGGCGGCGCCGGGGTTGGGAGAGAGGTGGCGGAGCCCGTCCTTGAGGCGGTACACGCCCTCCACCGTCAGACCGAGGGCCTTCGCGATCCGCGGGATCTTGTTCCGCTTGAGGTCCTCGAGGTGGTCCCGGAGCAGGCGCCGCTTGAGCTCGGCCTCGGGCTCGTCGTCGTCGATCTGGAGGAGCAGGCACTCGACGAGGTCGCGCGCGCCCACGCCCGCGGGCTCGAGGCCCTGGACCACGAGCAGCGCCTGCTCGGCCTTCTCGAGCGGCACCGGCTCGTCCATGGCGAGGACGACCTCCTCGAGCGTGCAGGAGAGGATGCCCGAGCCCGCCAGGTTGCCGACGATGGCCTCCGCGGCGGCCCGGACCTCGGGGTCGAGGTCGAGGACCTCGAGCTGCTCGTGCAGGTGGTCCCCGAGGGTCTCCGACGGGGCGGCGGTGTTCTGCATCGCCTCCCACTTGCGGTCCGTGGCCTCCTCGCCGGCCGCGCGGGAGAGGCGACCGGGCCCCGTCCGGTCCGCCTCGATGAGGGCGTCGAGGCGGTCGAACACGCGCTCCGCCTCGTCGTCGGTCCCCTCCTCGTCGACGTTCTGGCGCTCCTCGGTCGCGGGCAGGGGCTCACGGGCCGCCTCCTCGACCTCGAGGATCTCGTTCTCCTGCAGCTCGTTCTCGATCAGCTCGCGCAGGTCCATCGCGGGAAGCTGCAGGATCTCGATGGACTGGATGATCTGCGGCGCGAGCCGCAGCTGTTGGGAGAGGCGTTGTTGGAGGCTGACGTCGAGGCGCATGGCGATTGCTCAGCAGATATCGTACCCCCGAGGGGGACGACGCGAGGCTTCGCCCGAGGCATGGAGACGCGACGGCGAGCGTGCTCTGCACTTGACTTCCGCACGATTCACGTTCAGCCCCGCACGCCCCGCCCCGGTCGGGGGTTCGGCGTGCGAGCGCGCACGCTCGGCCCGGGGGCGTCGCCGGGCCGAGCTCCGCGTCATCGCGCGGGGCGGCGATTCTCGAGGGCGTCGGCGAGGACGGCCCGGCTCACGTACTCGAGGCTTCCCCCCGTCGGGAGGCCGCGCGCGAGGCGCGTGACGGTCACGCCGGTCCCCGCGAGCGCCTTCGCCACGTGGAGCGCCGTGCCGTCCCCCTCGAGGTCGGGGTTCGTCGCGATGCAGATCTCCGCGGCCCCGGCCCGCGCGCGTTCGACGAGCGCGTCGAGAGCGAGGGCCTCCGGGCCCACGCCCTCGAGCGGGCTCACCCGGCCGCCCAGCACATGATAGACGCCGGTCCACACGCCGCCGTCCTCGATCGCCCGCAGGTCCCGGGCCGTCTCGACCACGAGGATCCGGGTCGGGTCCCGGCCCGGGTCGGCGCAGACGGGGCAGGGGTCGGCCTCGGCGGGCGCCCTGCAGCGCGAACAGGGCCGGATGCGGGCCCGGGCCTCGCGGATCGCCTCGGCCAGCGCGAGCGCGTCGTGCTCGGGGACCCGCAGGAGATGATGCGCGAGTCGCTCGGCGGTCCGCCGTCCGACGCCGGGCAGGTCCATGAGGCGTTCGACCAGGCGCTCGAGGCTCTCGGGGGTCTTCGCCGTCACGGGATCAGCCGAAGAGGCCCGACAGGTCGGGCATGGCGCCGCCCGGGGCGAGCCCCCCCATCGCGTCGCCGACGACGGAGCGCTCGAGCTCGGCGGCCTTGCGTCGCGCGTCCCTCACCGCGGCCACCACGAGGTCCTCGACGAGCGAGGCCTCCTCCTTCGCGAGGAGCCCGGGCTCGAACCGCAGCTTGACGAGCTCGCCGGTGCCGTCGCACGTGGCGACGACCATGCCGCCGCCGGAGCGGCCCTCGACGGTCCGTTCGCGCAGGCCCTTGCGGGCCTTCTCGAGGTCCTCCTTCGCCTTCTGTGCCTTCTCGATCAAGTCGCGGAATCCAGGGGGCAGCGGGGGCAGGCTCATGGGGCTCCTTGGGACTCGCCCGACGTCTCCACGACCGACGGGCCCGCGACGGACGGACCTGCGGCGGGCTCGACACGCTGGATCGCGAGGACCCGCGCACCGAACGCGTCGAGAACGGCCTTCACCTCGGGA
>JAYTCP010000480.1:0-5564 GCA_043736435.1 Planctomycetia bacterium
CAAGGGTCGATCACGCAACCCTCGGACAGGGAACGACCTGCGGCTGCGAGCCCATCGTGTCCACGGCTCGACACCTTGGCGAGCAGCCGCGCGGCACGGGACGCAGCGAGCAGCCCGGACGCTGCCGATGGCGTGAGCCCCACGCTCCCGAGGAGGCCGCGGAGGCGCGTCACGGCCGCTCCTCGAGCAGGACCACCGGCGCCGCGCGCCCCGCGACCTCGACCAGCCGCACGCCCGCGCCGTACAGCGCGGTCAGGCGCTCCGCGGTGATCACCTCGCGCGGCGACCCCTCGGCGACCACGCGCCCCGCGTCGAGGACGACCACGCGGTCGGCGAACGCGCCCGCAAGGTTCCAGTCGTGGAACGCGACGAGGGCGCCCTTCCCTCGCTCGCGCGCAAGCCGCCGCACGACGGAGAGCACGTCGGCGACGTGCCCGAGGTCCACGTGGGCCGTGGGCTCGTCGAGCAGGAGCACCTCGGTGTCCTGCGCGAGGCACCGCGCGAGGGACACGCGCGCGCGCTCCCCGCCCGAGAGCTCGTCGAAGCGCCGGTCCGCGAGGTCGCGCAGCCCGGTCGCAGCGAGCGCGGCATCGATGGCTACGCCGTCCGCGTCGGAGAGGGGCCGCCACGGCGCGAGCCACGGGTGGCGCCCCATGGCCACCACCTCGCGCACGAGGAAGGGCGCGCCGACGTCCTCCTCCTGCGCCACCCCCGACACGTGCCGCGCCGCTTCCCGCACCGAACAGGTCGCGAGGTCGCGGCCCAGGAGCTCGACCCGGCCCCCCGTCGGCCGCATGTGCCCCGCCGCGACGCGGAGCAGAGTCGTCTTCCCCGCCCCGTTGCGCCCCACCAGGGCGACCACCTCGCCCGGCTCGACCGCGAGGCTCACGTCGTCGAGGACGACGCGCCTGCCGTACGCGGCGCAGATCCCGTGGAGGAGGAGGAGGGGCATCCGCAGCAACGTACTAGAAGAACCCTCCGTACGGCGTCGGGCGCCGTACGGGGGGGCGAACGCTCGGCCTCGTCGCGGTCGCGGCCGTAGTCGCCCCCGCCGCCCCCACCCTTCCTCCCGTGGGATCGCACGCAGCGCCGCCGACTCCCCGCTACTTCTCCTCGCGGCCTTCGGGATCGCGGTACGGCTCGGGTGGGAAGAAGTCGGGGACGACGGTCCACGTGAGCGGGTCGTCGGGATCGACCCCGACCACCGTGGGGGCCTCGCCCCCGAGCGAGACCGCGACCGAGACGTGGACCACGTACGACCCGTCGCCGGGGATGTCGGGGAGGGTCACCTCGGCTTCGAACGACGGGTTCCCGTACTCGATGCCGTTGTCGGTGGGGATCTCCTCGCCCTCGAGGGTGAGGGCGGTCGTCTGCGTCGGCGGCACGCGACCGATGGGGCCGCGGACGAGCGGCTCCCCCGTGATCTCGCCCGAGGGGAACGCGATCCGGGCGTACTGCCCGCCCTGGAACCGGTCGCCGCGCGAGGAGTGGATGCGCAGGTAGATCGCGCGGACGCCCTTCGGCAGCTCGGCGCCGACCATCATGCGCCGCCCCCACCGGAGCGCGCGGGCCGGCGCGGTCTGTCCCGTGGGGATCGCGACGCCCGCGGCCCACTCGGGGTCGCCGTAGTCGCCCTTCGCGTCGACCGAGCCGTCGTAGAGCACGGCGTGCGGGAACGTCCCGAGGCGGCGGGCCCACCACGCGGCGACCCACGCGTCGAGGTACGCGACCTTGCCGAGCATCTTCGTCGCGTAGACGCCGGTGTCGGCGAACGCACGGACGCGGGGCGGGATGCCGCGGCGGTGCTTGATGCGCTCGTCGATCGGCGTGCCCTTGGGCGCGTTCCGGTCGGCCTGGACCGAGTAGATGATCCGGCGGGGCCCGAGCTTGCCCAGGCGGTTCATGTCCTCGACGCTCGCGAGGATCTCGAAGTCCATGTAGCCGTCGATGTCGTGCATGTCCGCGGTCGTGTCGTAGCCGGGGAAGTCGAGCGCCGGCGTGAGCAGCATCACGGCGGTCATCTCGCCCTTGTGGAGGTGCGCCACGCGGATCGTCGCGGAGGCCCCGAGGCCCGCCCCGAGGATGCCGATGCGCTTGGGATCGTGCTTGCGCACGTCCACGAGCCATCGCAGGGCCGCGTACGTGTCCTCGGCCGCGCCCGCGAACACCGTGGGATCGCGCGCGCGCGCCGGCGTCGCGAGGTCGACCCCGGCCTGCTCGCTGCTCTTCCCGTGCCCGCGCAGGTCGATGGCGAGCCACGGCACGTGGTGGGCGTCCAGGCGCCCGACGAGCGCCGCGAAGGCGAGGCGGCTGGTGCCCTCCTCGTGGACCAGCAGGAGCGCGGCCCCCCCCGGCTCGGGCGGAGTCCGGCCGCCCTGCGAGTAGGTGGCGGCGATCGTCAAACCGTCGGAGGTCGTGATCGTCACGGCCTCGCGGCCCGGGCCGGGAAGAGGAGGAGGGGGCGGCGGGGGAGGAGCCACGGGCCGACCGCTGCCGCCGCCCGCGCGCGCGGGGAGCGCGACGAGGGGCGCGCAGAGGGCGACGCCCCCGACGAGGAGGGCGAGAGCGCGAATCAGCGACGGAGCACGCATCGGACTCTCCCCCCTTCGGCCGCTACGGCCGCACGATCGCCCCGGTGAACGTCTTCTGCGTGACGTTCTGGCGCGCGTCGAAGTCGAGGTAGAGGCGCGCCCCGTTTCCCCTCGCGTCGAGCGCGGGGTACTCCATGCGCGTCACCTTGCCGTCGGGGCTGCGCGCGGCGTTCACGGGCAGCCCGAACGCGTCGCGCACCTGGTCGGCGGACAGGCCCACCGTGATCGCCTGGACCTCCCCGTAGGAGAGCTCGGTCTTCTTCTTGAGCCCCAGGGAGCTGCAGCCGACGAGGACGAGCGCGAGCGGGGCGACGAGGGGGGCGAGGCGCATGGCCGCGATTCTACGGGAGTGCCGGGGACTTCGGCACGGCACGGCGCGGCGCGTGCCCGGCGGCCCCCACCCGACCGGCGGGGGCGGGAAGCCGTCGGGGCGCGCGCGTCGGCCGCGTACGATCCCCCCATGGCGGACGAACCGAGCCCCGGACTCCAGCGGATCGAGGGCGGGTTCACCTTCCGCGGGAAGACGCTGTTCCCCTTCCAGGCGAAGGCCGCCCAGGCCATCGAGGACGGAAAGAGCGTCGTGGTCGCCGCCCCCACCGGCGCCGGCAAGACCCTCGTCGCCGACCTCGCCATCGAGCGGGCCCTCGCGGTCGGGCGGCGCGTGATCTACACGTCCCCGATCAAGGCGCTCTCGAACCAGAAGTTCCGCGACTTCCGCGCCCAGTACGGCGAGGAGCGCGTCGGCATCATGACCGGCGACGTCACGATCGGCGCGGACGCCGCGCTCCTCATCATGACGACGGAGATCTTCCGCAACACGCTGTTCGAGGCCCCCGAGCGCCTCGCCGCCTTCGACTTCGTGATCTTCGACGAGGTGCACTACCTCGACGACCTCGAGCGCGGCACGGTGTGGGAGGAGTCGATCATCTACGCCCCCCAGCACGTCCGCATCGTGGCGCTCTCGGCCACCGTGCCCAACGTGGACGAGCTCGCGGCGTGGATCGAGGAGGTCCGGGGCACCGACGTCGAGATGATCGTCGAGACGGAGCGGCCCGTGCCGCTCATCCACAAGGTGTGGGTGCCCGCGAAGGGCCCCCGCGGCGTGGACGAGCTCCAGCGCGCCTCCGCCGACTCGTACCCCGAGCGCTCGCGCGACCGGTACCGCCACGGGTCGGGTCGCGGGGGCCGCGGGAGCCGCGGGCAGGAGGAGGCGCTCGAGAAGGCCACGGGGCTGCTCCTCGCCTACCTCCGCGAGCGAGACCTGCTGCCCGCGCTCTACTTCGTCTTCAGCCGGCGCGACTGCGAGCGCCTCGCGCGCGCGCACGCGGGCATCGACCTCCTGACCGACGACGAGCGCGAGCGCCTGCTCGCCCTCTTCGACGAGCTGGCCGCGCGCTACGCCGTCACCGACGCGCCGAGCACGCGCGAGCTTCGCCGCCTGACGACGCGGGGGGTGCTCTACCACCACGCGGGCATGCTCCCGATCGACAAGGAGATCGTGGAGCGCCTGTTCACCACGGGGGCCGTGCGACTCCTCTTCGCCACCGAGACGTTCGCCCTCGGCGTGAACATGCCCGCGCGCACGGTCTGCTTCCACGACCTGCGGAAGTTCGACGGGATCAAGGTGAACCTCCTGCGCACGCGCGACTACTGGCAGATGGCCGGCCGCGCGGGGCGCCAGGGCATCGACACCGTCGGGCACGTCTTCGCGATCCTCGACGAGCGCCGCGTCGACTGGCGCGACGTGTCGCGCCTCCAGAACGGCCAGTCCGAGCCCGTCCGCAGCCGCTTCAACCTCGACTACTCGACGATCCTCAACCTCTACTCCCGCATCGGCGACCGCGTCGCCGACGCCTGGCGCCGGTCGTTCGCCCGCTTCCACGCCACGTGGGACCCGAAGGCGGGGGCGGCGCGCCGTCGCGGCGGCAAGCGCTCCCGCGGCGACACCCCCTCCTGGGACGACGGCCCCGGCGGGGCCGCGGCGGCCCGCGCCATCCAGGCGCGGCTCGACGTGCTGCGCGAGCACAACTACATCGACGACCGCGGGCTCACGCGCAAGGGTCAGATCACCGCGAAGATCAACGGCTACGAGATCGCGTGCACCGAGGCCTACGAGAGCGGCCTCCTCGGCCGCTGCGACGCCGTCGATGCCGCCATGCTGTTCGCCTCGATCGCCTACGAGGCCCGCCCCGCCGACGAGTGCGACCCGCCCATCCGCGGCGTGCGCAAGACCCTGGGGCCGTTCCGCGACCGGGTCGCCCAGTTCCGCGACACCGAGCGCTGGGCCGGCGTCGTCAACGAGGTGCGCCTCCCCGAGCCCCTCATCACGGGCGTGGCCGAGGCCTGGGCCGAGGGCGAGCGCTTCGAGGTCCTCGAGTCCATGTGCACCATGGCCCCGGGCGACCTCGTCCGCATCTTCCGCATGACGATCCAGCTCCTGCGGCAGATGTTCCACGCCATCCCCCGCGGCGACCCCATCCAGGAGGTGCTGAAGGAAGCGGTCGCCCGGATCGACCGGGACGTGGTGGACGCGAAGCGCCAGCTCGAGCTGGGGTAAGGCGCACGCGCGACCCCACGGCCCCGGACCTTCGCGCACCCCGCGGCGGTGACGACGGAGCCCCCCGCGTCCGATGACTGCTTCATGGGCACCCTCTCCGACGGCGTGCTGCGCTGGGTCGGGAACGTGCCCCCGTGGGCGTGGACGCTGCCCGCGCTGCTGCTCCTCGCGCTCGGGGTGCGCACGGGGATCCGGCTGTCGCGTCGCGTGATCGCGCGCGGGCCCGCGCGCGCGCGGAGGCTCGGGCGGACGGGGGCGCGTCGCGCGGTGGAGATCCTGCGCCGCGAGGGGTTCACCGTGCTCGGGACGGAGGTGGTCCGGGAGGGGGCCGTCGAGATCGACGGACGGATCGAGCCGTTCGTGGTGCGGGTCGACGCGGTGGTGCGACGCGGGGGGACGCTGTGGGTGGCCGAGGT
>JAYTCP010000481.1:0-11100 GCA_043736435.1 Planctomycetia bacterium
GCCGTCCTCGGACGCATCGCCCGCGCCCCCGCGTGAGCGTGCGCAAGCATCGACGCGCGGCCTCTGCCGGCGCCCATCAGGCGCCGAGGTGGGGGAGGCCGCGTGTCGCGGCCGGCGTGGGGGAGGGTCCGCCTCCCCCACCAGCAAGGAGACACAGAGCCCGAGCACTGGTTGCTCGGGCTCTGAGCGGGGCGCCGCGTCGAGGACCCGGGACCGCCTCCCGTTTCCTCCATGAGCGGCCCGTCCGAGACGGGTACGATCCGAACGATCATGATCCTGGCCGCCGGCCCGTACCTGCCGACGACGCTGTCCGACATCGTCGAAGTCGCGCTGCTGTTCCTGGTCGTGTACGCGTTCCTGCGCTTCCTGCGGCGGACGGTCGCGGGCGGCATCTTCCGGGGCCCGGGCCTCCTCGCCTGGGTGCTCATCCTCGCGCTGTTCTTCGTCGTCCGCACGCTGCGGTTCGAGGCGCTGGACTACCTGCTCGCGCGTGCGGTACCCATCTTCCTGATCGGGCTCATCGTCCTCTTCCAGCCCGAGCTCCGCCACGGCGTCGCCCGCCTCGGCCAGGGCAAGTTCCTGCGCGGCCTCTTCCGCCGCAAGGGCCCCTCGAAGGCCGACGAGATCCGCAGCGTCGACGAGCTCATGGCCGCGATCACCTCGTTCGCGAAGCGCCACACGGGCGCCCTCATCGCGCTCGAGCGCAACGTGGACCTGACGCCCTACATCGACACGGGCGTGCGCATGGACGCCCTCATCCGGGCCGAGACCCTGGACACGATCTTCACCACGAAGACCCTGCTCCACGACGGCGCCGTGATCGTGCGCGGCGACCGCGTCGCCGCCGCGGGGTGCCTGCTGCCCCTCACGGAGAAGCCCCACCTGGCGCGCCGCTACGGCACCCGGCACCGGGCCGCGATCGGCCTCTCCGAGCAGTCCGACGCGGTCGTCGTGGTGGTCTCCGAGGAGACGGGCAGCATCCACGTCGCCGAGCGCGGCGAGCTCGAGCCCGCGACGAGCCCCGACTGGCTCGCCGCCTACCTCAACGTGGTGATGGCCGAGAAGCAGGGCCTCGCCCCGGGAGCCCCCGCGTGAGCCCCTCCGGGAGCCCCCCGGAGGCGCCGCCGCCCGCGCCCGAGCCGCCGCGTCCGGCCGCGCCGGTCCGGGGCTCCTCGTTCTCGACCGCGGCCCCCGACCTCGACGACGCCGCCGAACACGAGGCTCCGGCCGGTCGCGACGGACGCTCGCCGGTCCGGAGGCTCTTCGCCTGGGTGGGCGGCAACCTCGGACTCAAGGTCCTCGCGTTGATGCTGGCCCTCATGATGTGGCAGCTCGTGCGCGAGAAGATCGAGAAGGACGAGACGATCCCGGGCGTCACGGTCCGGGTCGTGAACCCGCCGCCCGGCATCCGCATCCCGGGCACCGGCCTGTTCGAGGTCACCCTGCGCCTGAAGGGGACCCAGGCCGAGGTCGCCCGCGCGCGGGTCAACTACGAGAAGGACCGCCCGGAGATCACCCTCAAGCTGACCGGGCTCGACCCCGCCGCGTCGGAGGGCGTGGCGCGCTACTCCGCGCGCGAGGCGTTCGGCTTCCCCTTCCTCGGCAGCGAGGTGGTCCAGCCGCTCGAGACCCCGCTCGAGATCCCGTGGTACCGCGTCCGGACCGTGACCGTGCCGGTCGTGCCGCGGATCCGGCTGCCGTTCGACCGCGCGGACCTGCTGCTGCCCACCTCGCCCCCGACCGCGGATCCCGCCTCGGTCGCCGTCACCGGGCCCGAGCGCGTCGTGGGCGACCTCAAGGAGATCGCGCCCGACGAGGTGGACGTGGCGGAGTGGCTGAAGGAGAACGGGAACCCCGAGATCGCGACGTCGCCGCTCCGGTGGACGAAGGGCTTCGACGCATGGCGCACCCGCGGCGCGATGCGAGACAAGGTGCTGGTGACCATCGAGCCCGAGACCGTGAAGGGCCAGGTGAAGCTGCGCCTGCTGGCCGCCGAGACCCTCGCGCTCCCCCTCCTGCTCGTGAGCCCGCCCGGCCTCGACCTCGCGGCGTACGCCGACTGGGACGTCGTCGTCGAGCCCGGCCCCGACTACGACGGAGCGGCGAAGACCCTGCGCGTGAGCCTGTCGGGCGACTCCCAGTCCATCGAGGAGCTGCGGCAGAAGCCCGACGGATGGGGCCTCCTCGCGGAGCTGCCGCCGCCGCCCTCGGTCGGCGGCGAGCCCCCGAACAACCTCAAGGTGAGCGTCGACCTGCGCCCGCGGCGGGACTCGAAGGCGAGCCTGAGGCTCCAGGGCGCTCCCTCGGTCTTCATCAGCTTCCACCGCCGCGCCCCGAAGTAGCGCGTCGCCCGAGCCTGAGCGCCAAGGGCTCAGGCTCTGGCTTTCCATCTTTGGTGGGGGAGGCGGACCCTCCCCCACGCCGGCCTCGACACGAGGCCTCCCCCTCCTCGGCGCCTGATGGGCGCCGGCAGAGGCAGCGCCTCGACTCGCGCGCTGTCGCTCACACGATGGTCGCGGCGGCCCTCGTCAGGCGGTCGACGGACGCCGAGACGCTCGCCGCGTCGGGTCCCTCGACCATGATGCGCAGGAGCGGCTCGGTGCCGCTGTAGCGCACGACGACCCGGCCGCGGCCGGCGAAGCCCTCCTCCTCGGCGCGGACCGCCGCGGAGAAGCCCGCCGCCTGGTCGAGGGGCACCTTCCTCGCCACGTGCACGTTGCGCAGGATCTGGGGGCACTTGACGACCTCCGCCCTCGCCGCGGAGAGCGTGAGCCCGTGTCGACGCGCCGCCTGGAGCGCGACGACCCCCGCGACGACGCCGTCCCCGACGAGCGCGTTCCCCCAGCGCAGGAGGATGTGCCCGGACTGCTCGCCGCCGAGACCGGCCCCGAGCTCGCGCATGCGCGCGGCCACGTGCCGGTCGCCGACGGGCACGCGATCGAGGCCGATGCCGCGGGCGGAGAGCGCCTGCTCGAGCCCGAGGTTGCTCATCACGGTCGCCACGACGACGCGCCCGGGCAGCAGCCCGCGCTCGTCGAGGTCGCGCGCGAGCAGGTGGAGCAGCGGATCGCCGTCGAGCACCTCGCCGTGCTCGTCGCACAGGAGCACGCGGTCGCCGTCGCCGTCGAACGCGATGCCGCCGATGCCGCCGACCGCGCGCACCGCGGCGCGCCACCGCTCCGGGTGCTCGGTCCCGCAGTGATCGTTGATGGCGCCGGCCCCGTCGCTGCCGACCGTCGTGTCCACGCCGGCGTCGAGGCGTTCGAGGATCCGCCGGGCCGTCCGCGCCGTCGCGCCGTTCGCGCAGTCGATCGAGAGCCGCGCGCCGCCGAGGCGGCCGCCCGGCTCGAGGAAGCGCACGGCGGCGTCGACGTAGGCGTCCACCGCATCGGGCCGGGGCGTGGTGCGCGCCGTCACGCCCGCCGGATCGGCCGCCCGGATCCGCGCGTCCAATTCGTGCTCCTCCGCGGGCGTCGTCTTGCGGCCGCCCGGCAGGAAGACCTTCACGCCGTTGTCGGCCGGAGGGTTGTGCGACGCCGTCAGGGCCACGCCCATGTCGCACGCGCCCGTGGAGGTGAACCAGGCGATGGCCGGTGTGGGAAGGACGCCCCCGTCCTCGGCGACGACGCCCTCCGCGGTCATCCCCTCCGCGATCCCCTCTAGAAGCGGCACGCCGGTCGGACGCGGATCCCGGGCGACGAAGATCCTCGGTCGCGGGGCGAGCCGCTCCTTCGCGAAGCCGGCGAGGGCCCTACCGATGCGCCGCAGGTTGTCCGGGGAGAGCCTTCCCTCTCCGAAACGCTCGCGGATCCCGTCGGTGCCGAAGAATGCGTCGTGGCTCATGGGTCCGAACAGTATCGGCTCCGACACGCGCCACGAGGAGCAACCATCCGGGGGATGGGCCCGGCGCGGGCCGCTCCGGGGGTGCTCGGAGGGGGCCGAGGGGGGGAAACTGGCGTCGCAGCGGCCGCTCGAGAGGGGTGTCGGGGGCGACGGGGGCAGGGGAGTCGGCTCCGCCCCATCGGACCATTTTTCGTCCGGACGCTCCCTCTCGACCGTACTGTCGGGGGCATGAGGCTGCTCGCCCTCGCCACGGCTGGCCCGATCGCCTCGGTCGGCCTCTCCCTGCCCGACGGGAGCCTCGACGTCGTCGCGCTCGGCGCCGGCGCCGAGCGGGGCCGCGGGGTGACCCCCGCCGTCCACCGGCTGCTCGAACGGCACGGCCTCGCCGCGAGGGACCTCGAGGGCGTGGTCGTCGAGGTGGGTCCCGGATCCTTCACGGGCGTCCGCGTCGGGGTCGCGACGGCGAAGGCGCTGGCCCTGGGGCTCGGCGTCCGGATCGTCGGAATCTGCAGCCTGGACGCCCTCGCGTGGGCCTGTGGGCCCACCGAAGACGCGGTCCTCGCGCTGCGCGACGCCCGCGCGGGCGAGGCGTACTTCGCGATCTACCGGCCGCGGTTCGCGGCCGCCCCCCCTCCGCCCGTCGGGCCTCCTCGGCCCGAGAGCCCCTCCTCCCCCGCCGCGCCCTCCGGCACCGCCGCACCCTCCGGCGCCGCCGCGCCCTCCGGCACCGCCGCGCCCTCCGGCGCCATGGAATCGGCGCGGCCGGCCCCGCTCGCGCTGGGCCGGCTGTGCAAGCCGACCCGCGGCACCGCCGCCACGATCCGCACGTTCGTCGAGGAGCGCGGACTCCTGCGGGTGCTCGCGTGCGGGGAGGACGCCGAGCGGCTCGCGGTGACGCTCCCGCTCGCGGGCCTCCTGTGCGGCGTGCGCACGCCGACGGTGGGGCCCGCCGACCTCCTCTCGCTCGCGGTCCCGCGCTTCCACGCGGGGACGACGGACGACCCCGACGCCCTGGCGCCGCTGTATTTGCAGCCGAGCACGCCCGAGCGCCGCCTCGCGGAGGGCCGTGCGCCGTGATCGGACCCGACCCGCAGGGACCGTTCAAGGAGGAGCCCGCGCGGTCCGACCTTCCCGATGCACCGGTGCCTCGCGAAGGAACGAACGTGCTCCAGGCTCGCACATGGGCGGAAGTCGACCTCGCGGCCCTCGAGCGAAACCTCGGGCGCGTGCGCGCCGCCACGGCGGACGCCGCCCTGATGCTCGTGGTCAAGGCCGATGCCTACGGCCACGGGGCGATCCCCGTCTCCCACCACCTCCTGCGCCACGGCGTCCACTCGCTGGGGGTCGGCGACTCGACCGAGGCCCTCGCGCTCCGCGCGGCGGGGATCACCGCCCCCATCCTGATCCTCGGGGCCATCGTGCGCGGGGAGATGGAGCAGGTGATCCGCGGGGGCATCTCGGTCACGGTGCACACGCTCGACCGGGCGAAGGCCCTGGCGCGCGCCGCCTCGCGCATGGGCGCGCGGGTCCGCGTCCACCTGAAGGTCGACACCGGGATGGGCCGTCTCGGGTGCGCGCCCGAGCGCGCGCTCGCGCTCGCGCGCGAGATCCACCGCTCGCCCAACCTCGACCTCGAGGGGCTCTGCACGCACCTCGCCTCGCCCGGCCCCGACGGCGAGAAGGAGACCGAGCGGCAGCTCGCGCGCTACCGCCGCGTCCTCGACGAGATGCGCGCCGAGGGCATCGAGCCCCACTGGCGGCACGCGCTGGCGAGCGGCGGGCTGCTCACGCTGCCCGCCGGCGAGTTCAACCTGAGCCGGCCCGGCCTCGCCGTGTACGGGATCCACCCTCTGGGGCGGCCGAGCGAGCTCGAGCCGGCCCTGTCGTGGAAGACCCAGGTGGTCTTCCTCCGCGACCACCGCAAGGGCGCGCGCATCGGCTACGGCGGGACCTGGCGCGCTCCGACCCGCTCCCGCATCGCCACGCTGCCCGTGGGCTACAACGACGGCTACCGCTACGCGTTCTCGAGCAAGGCCGAGGTGATCGTCCACGGCCAGCGCGCCCGCGTCGTCGGCCGGGTGAGCATGGACTACGTGATGGTCGACGTCACCTCGATCCCCGGCGTCCGGGTGGACGACGAGGTCACGCTCCTCGGTCGGGACGGGGACGTGTCGATCTCCCTGGCCGAGCTGGCCGGCTGGGCCGACACGATCCCGTACGAGATCCTCTGCGGCCTCGGCCGACGGGTCGTGCGGACCTACCGCGACGGCGCCGACGGCGCGGCGGCGGCGGCCCTCCCCGCCGCGGAGGCCCTAAGCCTCGCCGCCCGCCCGTCCTACCCGACCCGCCCGGGGTGGCCCCCGGCGCCCCCCCCTGCGTCGTGAGGGTCCGTCCCCCCGGCCGCCCGCCCTAGACTCTCCGGGTGAAGATCGGCCTTTTCCGTCCCTTGCTCCTCTTGGCCCTCCTGGGGGGAGGCGTCCTCTTCTACCGGACGTCCATGCGGCCGGAGCCGCAGCGGCTCTCGGCCTGGGCGGAGCGCGCGCTCGTCGGGCTGTTCGGGCCTCACCTGACCCACGGCCGGGTGGAGGTGGACCTCCTCTCGGGGGTGCGGATCCAGGGGCTCTCCGTGCAGGGGCCTCTAGACGCCGAGCCCACCCTGTACGCGGAGGAGGTGGAGATCCGCCACGACGTGCTCGCGCTGACGGCGGGCGTGGCGCGCCTGCGCGAGGTCGGGCTCCGCGGCATCCGGCTCTCGGCCCACGAAACGGACGCGGGCGAGGTCGAGCTCGACTTCCCGTTCGATCCGCCGAAGGACGCGGGGGGCAAGGACACCCCGCTCCCGCGGATCGTGATCGACGGGGGCACCTTCCGGCTCCGGGCGAGCCCGAAGTCGGAGAAGTTCCGGACGGGCGCCGTCCTCGAGCTGGGCGGGTTCCACGCGATCGCCACGCCGGCGCCAGGGGGCGGCTGGACCGTCGACGGAGGATTCGCGCCGGTGGGTCTGGGCGTCGAGGCGGGCGAGGAGATCACCTTCTACGGCACGGGGGACCCGAATCGAGGCACCCTCGACGTCTACGCGCTCTGGGCGCGCCTGCGGCTCACTCCGGAGGTGCGGGGGCTCCTCGCGCCCGCGCTGCTCGAGAAGCTCGACGCCCAGCGGCTCACGGAGGGCCCCCACCGCCTGGCGGTCCGCGTGGTCCGGGATCCGGCGGTCGAGGCCGGCCGCGTCCAGCTGCACCCCGAGTTCAGGGGCGAGGGCCGCATGGACGTGGCAGGCCTGCCCGGCGCGGAGAACATCGACGCCCGGACGAAGGAGCAGATCAACGACCTGTTCGGGAAGATCCAGCTCACGGTGGAGATCTCGGGGAACCGGGTGGACATCCGGGAGCTCACCACGAGCCTCGCGGGCGGCGACGTCAAGGCCGCGGGCAAGGTTGAGGACGGCGGCGAGGTCGTGGACGTGGACCTCCTCGTCTCGGGCCTCCGCCTCGAGGATCCCGCGCTCCGCAAGGCCCTCGGCGAGGTCGGCGAGCGGATCTTCGACGAGTTCGAGATCCGCGGCACCGCGGACGCCTCGATCACCCTCCGCCGGGAGCGGAACGGCCCCTTCCGCTGGGAGGCGGTCGTGGACCTCATCGACGCGACGCTGGTCTACAAGGGCCGCCTCGAGCCGGGTCGGACCACCCCGTCGGGCCGTCCGATGCGGATGGGCTTCCCGTACGCGGCGGAGCACTGCTACGGACGCATCCACGTGACGCCCGAGGCCGTGCGCCTCGACGGCATCGAGGGGCGGCACGGGTCCGCGCGGATCCGGGTGCGCGGCGCGGCCGAACCCGGCCGCGACGGGAAGCCGACCGGACGGATCCTCCTCGGCGACGACCCGGACGTGCGCCTCACGATCGAGGTGAAGCACGTTCCCGTCGACCGCGACCTGATGGAGGCCGTCGAGGGCAGCGAGTTCGCCGGATTCCTCGACCGGTACACCCCGAGCGGCGTCCTCGAGCGCATCCTGCTCGACATCACGAAGGATTCGGGGCGGGACGTGGCCGCCGTCGTCGAGCTCGACGTCGACCTCGCGGGCGCCGGCTTCGTGCACGCCCCCTTTCCGCTCCCCATGGCCGACGTCCACGGACGCGTGACGCTGCTCCGCCCGCGGATCGGCGAGAGGGGTCGCGGCAAGGAGTTCCACGTCCGCGCGACGGGGAAGGGCGCCGGCGGCGACCTGAAGGTGGAGGCCGACCTCCTCGAGACCGACCGTCACGGGCGCGTGCGCGTGACGGGGTCGGGCCTACGCATCGACGAGACGATGTCGAGCATCGTGCTCGCGAGCGAGCAGGGCAAAGGCAGCCTGGGGAGCGTGTGGCGCTACCTGCGCCCGACCGGGCTCGTCGACGTGGCGGCGGACCTGCCCGCGCTCGACGACCGCGGACCGGAGGCGTGGACGGTGGGGCTGCGCGGCGTGGACGTCCACCTGGGCGAGGACGCGCCCGAACGCGAGGTTACCGTCGCGGGGCTCACCGGCCTCCTCGAGGTGAAGGACGGCGACGCGGTCTTCACCGGCATCGAGGGGACCGTGGGCGGGCGCCCGATCACCGTCGAGGGCCGGATGGACGGCGGCCCCGAAGGCCGTTGGGACCTGCGCATCGCGAGCGAGCAGATCGAGCTGACGCGCGGCCTCCTGTGGGTCATCGACAACGCGGCGCCGTGCGGCCCGCTGATCCCCGCGGGCATCCTCCTCGAGCCGGGCGGGCACCTCGACCTCGGGCTGCACCTGCGGCGCGACATGGATGGAGCCGACTGCGTGCTCACGGCCGACCTCACCGTCCGCCGCGCCGACCTCCGGGCGACCGTGGGCACCCTGCCCGTCCACGTGCGCGGCGGCTTCACGTTCGCAGGCGAGGACGTCTCGCTCGAGGACCTCACGGTCGACGGACGGGGCATCGAGATCCGCGTGCCCCGGGGGCGCTTCGGCGCGAACGGGCTCGAGGGCCGTCTCTCTGCGCGCCTCACGGACCTCGTCCTCGAGAAGGAGCTGCTCGACCTCCTCCCCGAGTCGGTGCGCAGCACGTTCGCGGAGATGACGAAGGACCGTCTCCTCGTGGCCGAGGCCCTCGACGTGGACGTGGTGCCGAACGGTCCGCTGACCGTGCGCGGAGTCCTCGGGCTGAAGGCGAGGCCCAAGGCGCCGCCGGGCGGCGCGCCCCGCGGCCTGGTGGAGCTCGATCCCGTGGTGGTCTCGGCCCCCGACGCGGGCGGGGTCCGCGAGCTGCGGGGCGTCCTCCGGATGCGCGGCGTCACCGTCGACGTGGGCACGCAGCTCGAGGAGGTGACGGGAGCCCTCGAGATCGCGCGCCTCCGCACGGGCGACGACCCGGCGGGCGAGGCGGTCCTCCGCCTGAGCACGGCGAGGGTGGCGGGCCTCGCGGTCGAGGGACTGGTCGGGCCGATCGGCCTGCGCGACGGGATCCTGCACGCGGGCCCCATCGAGGGCACGGCGTACGGCGGCCGGCTCACGGCCGACGTGTCCGTCCGCACGCGAACGCCGGTGATGCTCGAGGGGCGCGCGCGGCTCGAGGGCGTGCGCCTCGACCTGCTCCGCAACGACCTCGGCGGCGGCCCGGAGCTCCTGGGCATCGCCGGCCTCGACGTCGAGTTCCAGAGCCGTTCCTCTTCCTTCCGCGACTTCACGGCGGCCGGCACGGCCACCGTCCGCGACGGCGACCTCGGCGAGCTTCCGCCCGTCGCGAACCTCCCCGCGCTCTTCGCGAGCCTCCTGCCGGGCGCCTCCGCCAAGCCGAAGTTCGAGCGGGCCGACGTCTCCTTCGTCGTCGAGGACGAGGTGATCCGGGCCGACTGCCTCCGCCTCTCCGGCCCTCTGTTCGACCTCGACGGGTTCGGCACCCTCGACTTCCAGGGTCGGCTCGACCTGACGTTCACGCCCCAGCTCATCAAGAGCATGCTGCTGCCGGGCTCGCTCCAGATGCCCGGCGTCCGGGAGATCGTGGGCCTCCTCCGCGAGGACTCGCTCTACGTGGTCTACGTGCGCGGGGATCTCGAGAACGCGAAGACGATCGTGCAGCCCGTCCCCTTCCTCACGCGGCACCGCGAGCCGCCGCCGACGTTCCAGGGCACCCCGTTCCAGGGGAAGCCCACCCGCCGAATTCCGCGCTGGTTCCGCTGAGAGCGTGAGCAAGAATCGACGCGCGGCTTCTGCCGGCGCCCATCGGTTGCCGAGGGGAGGGAGGCCGCGTGTCGCGGCCGGCGTGGGGGAGGGTTCCCCCACCAGCAAGGAGACACAGAGCCGTCAGGGGCGGCGCAGGAGCACGGTCGGCTCGCTCGATCCACCGAAGAGCGGGATCCAGAGGAGCACCCCGTCGCGCCGGAGTCGCAGCACGCTGACCCAGCCCGGCGGCAGAGACTTCCCGTCGGCCTCGAGGCCCCGCAGTCGGAGCTGGTCGCCCTCGACCACCGCGGCATGGCGCGAGACCGCCGGCGAGCCGGGCTCGGCATCGGCCACCGCCCGGACCTCGCCCGCGCTGTCGACGAGGAGCTGGATCCCGCGCCGCTTCCAGATCTCGACCGCGCGCGCCACGCTGGCCGCGTCGGCGCCGCTGCGCCGGCCCGCGCCGAGGGTGCCCGGCTCCCCCTGCATGCGCTCCCAGTCGGGCGTCCACCGTCCGACGAAGCGCTCGCGCACGTCGGACGGCGGGGTGGGCTTCGGCCGGGCGAGGAACCACCAGCCCCCGCCGCACGCGGCGAGGACGCCGAGCCCGAGCAGGACCGCCCACCGGGTGGAGGAAGGCGAGAGGGCAGCGGAAGCCGGCATCATGGGTAGATCCTAGGCTCCCACGGCCCCCGTCGGGCCGCACCGGCCCGAAAGCACCACCCCCCGGACGCCTGGCCGCCCCTCGGCCTTCCCAAGGGGATCGATCCTTGGACGGATGCCCCGCCCCGCGGCCGATTCTGACGCCACGTCAACCCTTGACCTCACGTACATTCGGCGTGTGGCCCCGCGCACCCCCTCCCCCAAGACCGTGGACCGCCAGCACCGGCGGTACCAGGAGCGGGACCGCCTGATCCGGGACGCCGCGCGCAGGCTCCTCATCGAACGCGGACTCCACGGGTTCTCGATGGAGGACGTCGCCCAGGCCATCGAGTACAGCAAGGGCACGGTCTACCAGCACTACGAGAGCAAGGAAGACGTGCTGGTGGCCTCCTGCGCCGAGTCGGGCGCCGAGCTCGCGACCCTGTTCGAGC
>JAYTCP010000482.1:0-7098 GCA_043736435.1 Planctomycetia bacterium
CTCGTCGATCCGGCCCGCCCGCACGAACGCGAGGGCCGCGGCGGAGGAGACGCGCGGATCCGTGTCGGCGCAGAGGCGGTCGAGGAGCGGGACGGGGTCGGCGTCGAGGGCCGCCGTGGCGTTCGCGAGCGCCGCGCGGGCGAACCACTGGCCCGCTCCCCCGCCGTCGCGGTACGCGACGAGGATCGTGCCGCTGTCGGCGGGCGTGCCGCACCGGGCGAGCGCGAGCAGGACCGCGCCGCGCAGGGCCCACTCGGGATCGGGCCCCGGGGTCGCGAGGAGCTCGAGCAGACGCTCGCGCGCCACGGGGCCGCCGAGGTCGCCGAGCGCCGTTACGGCGGCCGCGCGGACGCGGAGGTCCTCGTGCTGCGTGAGCGCCACGACGAGGGGGACCTCGGCCCGCCCCCCGAGCCCCCCCACGGTCAACACGAGGGCCGCGATCCCGACGGAGTCCTTCTCGACGTCGAGGCGCCGCACGACGCGCGGCAGCGCCCGCGGGTCCCCGAGGCGGGCAAGGGCCTGGGCCGCGAGCGAGCGCACGTCGAGGACCTCGTCGGAGAGGGCGGCGAGGAGCGGCGGGAGCGCCCGGTCGCGGCCGGCGGGATCGGTCGCGCGCGCGAGCACCCGGATCGCGTCGCGGCGCGCTACGAACGGGCGCGTGGGATCGGCGAGGACGCGGGCCGCGTCGTCGAGCGAGGGGGGCCCCGCGAGGGCCGTGCCCGCGAGCGGAGCCAAGAGGACCAGTGCGACGAGGACGGCGGACGCGCGAGCCATGCGGGAGCGGAGTGTACCGGTCCGCGTGCTCCCGACGGGTGGCGATCTCCGCGGCGCGGGGGTGCCGGTACCCTGGGGCGTTCCATGGTCGCGCTCCCGGTCCCCCCCTCCGACGCGAACGACCCCTGGCTCGGGCGGATCCTCGGCGCCACGTACCGGATCGAGGCCCGCCTGGGCGCCGGGGCCATGGGCACGGTCTACCGCGCGCGGCACCGTCTCCTCGACCAGGACTTCGCGGTGAAGGTGCTCGCGTCGTCGCTGGTTAACGACCCCGACGTCCGGCGGCGTTTCCTCCTCGAGGCGCGGACGCTCGCCTTGTTCTCCCACCGCCACGCCGTGCAGGTGCGTCACTGCGGCGAGGAGGGCGGCGCCCTCTACCTCGTGATGGACCTCGTCGAGGGAGAGACGCTCGAGAGCCTGCTCGCGCGGGAGGGTCGGCTCGCGCCGGCCCGGGCCCGCCGCCTGACCCTCGAGGTGCTCGCGGCGCTCGAGGAAGCCCATCGCGCCGGGATCGTCCACCGCGACGTGAAGCCCGGCAACGTGATGGTCGAGAAGGGGAAGGGGCCGGACGGGTCGGGCCCCGAGGTGGCGCGCGTCCTCGACTTCGGGCTCGCGCGGATCGTGGACCCGACGCGCACGCCGATGCCCGACGCGTTCGCGTCGCTCGGAGGCACGGTCGTCGGCACGGTCGCGTACATGGCCCCCGAGCAGCTGCGCGCCGAGGACGACGTCGACGGCCGCGCGGACGTGTTCGCCGTCGGCGTCCTGCTCCACGAGATGCTCGCGGGCGCGACGCCGTTCCCGGGCGCGTCCACGCTGTCCATCGCGATGCGGATCGCGGAGGGCGAGCCCGACCCGCTGCCGCCGACCGTGGCCGCGAGCGTCCCCGCGGGGCTGCGGAGCGCGATCCTGCGGGCGCTCTCGAAACGCCCGGAGGACCGGTTCCCGACGGCGGGCGCGTTCGCGGAGGCGCTGCGGGCCACCGAGGGCGAGCCGCCGACCGAGGTCGCCGGGCTCTCGCCCCGGCCCCGCGCGCGCCGCGCGTCCGACCGGAGCGCTCCCTCCATCGGGCCGCTGCGCCGCGAGGGGCCCGATTCCACGACGTCGAGCGTCTCCGGCCCGCCCGCCGCCTCGGGCGCCGCCCCGCGTGCGCGCCGTCGGCTCGCCGTCGGGATCGCGGCGAGCGCGCTGGCGGCGCTCCTCGCCTGGGGCTCCCTCGCGGGCTGGTGGAGCCCGCGTGGACCGGCGGGCGGCGCGACGGACGCACGGCACGACGCGGCGGCGGCCCTCGAGGAAGGGCGGTTCTCGGCGGCCGTGGAGGCGTACGGCCGGGTCCTCGCCGCGACGCCCGGCGACGTGGAGGCGCTGCTCGGTCGGGCGCGGGCCCGCATCGGCCTCCTCGACGTGAACGCGCGCGCCGACCTGGACGAGGCGCTGCGCGTGTCCAACGACGACCCGCGCGTCGTGCTCGAACGCGCCCGCTACCACGCGCTGGTCGACAAGGACCGCAAGGCCGCCGACGCGTGGTTCGCGAAGGCCCTCGCGGCGGACCCGACGTCGGTCGACGCCCACGTGGAGCGCGCGCGGGTGCGGATCGGAGAGGGCGCGTTCGGCCCTGCCGAGATCGACGTCGCCGCGATCGAGAGGGACGCTCCGACGGACGCGCGAGGCCCGATGCTGCGGTGCCTCCTCGAGACGGGCCGGGTGCCCCTGGTGCCGGCCTCCGCCGATGGCCAGGCGGCGATCGCCCGCGCGATCGTCGCGGGGCGCGCCGCCGTCGCGCTCGATCCGAGGCTCGCGGAGGCGCCTCAGGCCCTCGCGCTCGCGCTGTACGCCGCGGCCCGTCACGCCGCCTCGGTGGGCCTCTACGACGAAGCGAGGCTCCGCAGCGACGAGGCCCTGGCGGCCGCCACCGACGCCCTCGCGCGCGCCCGCGCGACGCCCCGCTACCGGGGCCAGGGCGGGGCGTTGGTCTCGCTCCTGCGGGCGCGGGCGAGCATCCGCCTCACGCGGGGGGACGAGGCCGGCGCCCTGGAGGACTACGACGTCGCGGTCGGCCTGGCCCCCAAGGACCCGGTGACGCTGTCGCTGCGCGCGTACGCGGAACAGCAGACGGGACGGCAGGAGGAGGCGATCCGCGACTTCGGCCTGCTCTACGGGATCACGGGGGACCCCGACAGCCTGTTCCGGCAGGCGTTCGGATGGCAGCGGATCGGGGAAGGCCGCGCGGACCAGGGCGACGTGGACGGCGCAGTGAAGGCCTACGCCGAGGCGCTCGCCCTCTGCGACACGGGTGCGGCGCGCCATCCCGAGACCGTCGGCTTCGTGCTCTACGGCGGGGAGGTGCGCGGCCTGCGGGCCCGTCTGCGGACGGGCGCCGAGAGGGCGGAGGACGTCCGGGCGGCCCGCGCGGCCTTCGACGCCGTTCTCGCCGGCAAGCCCGGCGACGTCGAGACGCTCCTCCGTCGCGGGGAGGTCCGCCTGCTCGCCGGCGACGCGGTGGGCGCGCTCGAGGACCTGCGGACGGCCATCGGAGACCGCAAGGACGCGACCCCGCGCTACTACGGCCGCTTCGCCCGCGCCGCCATCGAGCGCTCGCGCGAGGAGCTCGCCGCCGGCCGACGCGCGGAGTCCGCCGCCTTCGCGGCCGAGGCGGTGGAGGCGTGCGAGCGCGCGATCGGCCTTCGCCCCGACCTCGCCCGCTTCGTGCGGCCGACCCTCGCGACGGCCCACGTGCGCGTGGCCGCCGCCGCCGGGACGCCGAAGGACAGGGACGCCGCGCTCCGAAGCGCCGACGACGTGCTCGCCGCGCACGAACGCGAGCCGGGCACCGACGAAGGCGAGCCGATCCGCGCGAAGGCCACCGCCGCCTACGTGCGCGCCGAACGTATGCTCGTGGCCGGCGACGCGGCCGCCGCGCTCGGGCAGGCCGAGCTCGCCGTGTCCTTGCGCGAGGCGGAGGCCGACACGAAGCGCTGGATCCGCGACGGCGCCTGGTGGGACCGCCTCGCCGCCGCGCGCGCCGCCGCGGGCGACGCGACGGGCTCGGCCGCGGCCCGCGAGCGGGCGAAGACGCTTCCGAGATAGCGGGCGGAGACCCTTTCCCGGATCCCGAGGGCGGCGGGGGCCGGGCCCCCGCGGCCTACGGCGCCGGCCGCCGCTCCGCCGACCACGCCGTGACGTCGGCGTAGCGGAACGGGATGCCGTGCCGCTCGTGGAGCTCCTTGATCCGGCGGTAGTACCGCTCGTAGATCTCGTTCGGGTCGCCGTTCTTGTGCTCGCCGCAGTAGAACGTGCGGCAGCCGAGCATCCGGCCCGTGCGCGCCTTGCACATGCGGTCGGCGCCCCACGCGGGGCACTGCTTCGGGCTCGCGTTCAAACGCTGGGTCGGGCTGTTGCGGAAGAACCACTCGGCCTCGAGGGTGCTCGCGTACAGACGGTGACCGAACGCCTCGAAGTCGCAGCAGTCGCCGCTCGCCTGGCAGACGAACTTGTAGCGCGGCAGCTCGGCGTCGAGCTCGGCGTAGAGGGCCGAGAGCTCCGCGAACGCCGCGGCCCAAGCCTCCTCGGCCACCGCGGGCGTCTCCTCGCCCTGTGCCTCGCACGCAGCGGCCTGCTTGGAAAGCAGCGGCTCGGGGACGCCCGAGAGCAGCACCTCCACCTCGGCGACGTCGTACGTGTCGCCGCCCTTCGTCATCCCGGGGCAGGTCTCGGCTGTCTCCTCCCAGCTCTCCTTCGACGCGACGATCTCGTCCCAGAAGGGGAAGGTCGAGCATGCCGTGGGCTTCACGGGGTAGACCGTGCACTTCCGGTCCTGCAGCATCACGCAGTCGCCGTTCGAGCCCTCCCTGAGCGACAGCCGATCCCCCACCTTCCGAACGTACTTCTTCGCGAAGTCCTCGGGGGTCATCCCCTTGTGCTTGGCGAGGCGGCGCACGTCGGCGGGGCGCACCCAGACGTAGCCCGGCGCGCCGGTGCAGCACTGCCCGCAGGCCGTGCACCGGAACGAGAGCCCGGTCTCGGCGTACCACGGGCGGTCGTCCTTCTTGGGAAGCGGGCTCATCCTCGGATCCTACCGACGAGGGACGGCGCCCGCGTAGGATGCGGACGGCTCCGGCCGCCCCCCGTGCGCGAACACAACCGCCTCTTCTGCCGCGCCGTCGCCGAGCGCCTCGACTGCCCCGGGCCCGTCGTCGAGTTCGGCGCCTTCCAGGTGCCCGGCGAGGAGGCGATCGCCGACCTGCGAGGGCTCTTCCCGGGCCGGGAGTACGTCGGGTGCGACCTCCGTACCGGCACGGGCGTCGACCGCCTCGAGGACGTGTCGGCTCCCACGTTCGCCCCGGGCAGCGTCGGCACCGTCGTCTGCCTCGAGACCCTCGAGCACGTCTTCGAGGTGCGCCGCGCGTTCGACGCGATCCACGCCATCCTGGCGCCGGGCGGCGCGTTCGTGATGACCTCGCCGTTCGACTTCAGGATCCACGCCCATCCCGAGGACTACTGGCGCATGACGCCCGAGTGCCTCCGCCGCATGCTGGGCCCGTACGGCGCGCGCCTCGTCGCGGCCCAGGGCGTGCCCTCCCGGCCCCACACGGTGATGGCCGTCGCCGTGAAGGCGCCCGTGACGCCCGCGATGCGCGCGGCCCTTGACGGGGTGCTGCCGCGCTACCGGGAGCTGGTGCTGTCGGCCCGCGCCGCGCGCCCGTTCCGCGTGCGCGCGCGCGAGCGGCTCTCGCGCCTCTACCGCAGCAAGGGCGAGCGGCGCAAGATCGCACGGTTCGCCGTCGTGGAAGGGCACGTCGAGGACGGCCCGTCGGCCCCTTGAGCGTCGGGACCGCGACGGCCCGCTACCAGCTCCGACGCCGCCGCGCCGCCCCGGGCCCACCGCCCTCGCGCACCCGCGGGTGGGGCACCGTCGGGCTCTTCGGCGCCGGCGAGCCCGGCGCCTCGGCCGGCGGCGTGAAGACCGGGAGCACGATGCGCGGCACACCCCCGGCCGGCAGGAAGCGCGTCAGGTCGGTCACGACCTCGTCGCAGCCGACGTACCGGAACTCGCGCTCCTTCGACATCATCTTCGTGATCGCGTAGTGCACCTCGGGCGCGATGCGGCGGTTCTTCACCTTCTGCGCGTCCAGCCCCGAGAGGATGTGCTTCGCCATCACCTCGTAGCTCGTGTCGCCGTGGAAGGGCACGTCGCCGACCACCATGTGGTAGAGCGTGACGCCCAGGCTGTAGATGTCGGTGCGGACGTCGAGGTCGCCGCGCCCGCGCGCCTGCTCGGGCGAGATGTACTCGACCGTGCCCACGGTGACCGTGTCCTCCGCGCGCACGTCGCCGGAGGCCGTCTCCTCGGCCGTCGGCAGCTTCCGCACGAGCCCGAGGTCGATGATGCGCGCGCGGCCCGTCGCGTCGATCATCACGTTGCCCGGCTTCATGTCGCGGTGGAGCAGGCCGTTGCGGTGCAGGTAGGCGAGCGCCTTGGCGATCTGGATCGCGATCCAGAGCGCGGTCGTGTTGTCGAGCGCCCCGGCGCGGTCGATCATCTCGAGGACCGTCGGCCCCTCGATGAGGTCCATGCTCACCCAGTTCCGCCCGTGGACGCAGCCGACCTCGTAGCCGGCGACGACGTTCTCGTGCTCGAGCTGGATCAGGAGCCGCGCCTCCTCGACGAAGCGCGCCCGCAGGTCGGTGCGGAGGCCCTGCACCGGGTCGAGCACCTTCACCGCGACCGACGCGCGGTTGGCGAGGTACGTCGCGGCGTAGACGACGCTCGAGCCGCCCTCCCCGCGGACCCGGTGGAGCCGGTAGCCGGGGATGGCCTGGGCCCCGAGGAGGTCGAGCGGCGCGAGGGCCTCGGTCGCGTCCCGCGGGAGATAGCCCTTCACGAGGAGGATGCGGTCGAGCCCGACCGACTTCCCCTTCTGGAGGAGCTCCGCCTGGATCTCGAGGGCCTCGCGGATCTGAGCCTCGGTGAGGACGGAGGCCCCCATGAGCTTGCTCGCCAGATCGAGGTCCGCACGGCTGGCCATGGGTCAAGAGTATCCCGAGAGGGCTACGGACGCCCCGTTCGCGTGCAGAAACCGGAGGTCTGCTCCGTCACAACCATCGGAAGGAACGCAGGATGGACTCGAGCGCTCCCCGCGCGTCGTCCCACGCGGTCTCCGGACAGCTGGCGAGCAGCGTGACGCGCGCCCCCCCCCGGTCGCCCACGAGGATCAGCGTGCGGATCTTCTCGCCGCGGAGCGTGCCGACGATCAGCATCCGCCAGGCGCCGGGCACGCCCTCGACGTCGGTGCGCGGCTCGAGCACGGCGAGGTCGGGCACGAG
>JAYTCP010000483.1:0-6333 GCA_043736435.1 Planctomycetia bacterium
GTTCAAGGTCTTCCGCACGGACGTGGCGCGCCGCCTCTTCGCGCAGGCGCGCGAGGACCGGTTCATCTACGACCTCGAGATCCTCCTGCTCGCGCGCGCCGCGGGCCTCCGCATCCCGGAGATCCCGGTCCGTTGGTCGGACGATCCCCGCAGCCAGGTGCACGCCGCCCGGGCGAGCGGCGAGATGTCCCTGGGCCTCCTGCGCCTGGCACGCCGACGGCTCGCGCTCCTCGCCGCGCCCCGCGGCCGACGATGAGGTCGCGTGGGCGCGACCGCGTCGCCTCGGGGCCGGGGAACGCGCTCGCCCCCGGGGCCGGGCCCTCGGTGTGGCGCGCGCTCCACCCGTGGATCCGCCCCCATCGCGGCACGTTCCTCGCGGCGGTCCTGCTCGGCGCGGTCGCGAGCGCCGTCGAGGTGGCGAGCCTCGCGCTCGTGGGCGTCCTCCTCCAGGTGACCTCCGAGGGCGTCCTCGGCTCCCTCGGCCCGTACGAGGTCCTCGGCCCCTGGCTGCGCTCCCTCGCGCCCGACGGCGCGCGCCTCGTCCTCGCGCTCCTCGTCCTCCTCGGCATCGCGCTGCGCGGGCTCGCGTGGTGGGGCTCGGCCGTGCTCCGCGAGCGCGTCGGGACGAGGATCCGGGGCAAGGCCCGGGAGCGCCTGATCCGGCGGCTCGCGGCGGCGCCGATCGCGTTCGTCGAGGGACGCGCACCGGGCGCGCACGGGGCGATCCTCGTGCACGAGACCGAGCGGCTCGGGGCGGCCGCGACCGACGCGGTCGAGGGGTGCGTCCTCCTGTCGATGGCCGCGTGCTACGTCGCGCTCCTCCTGCTCCTGGCCCCGGCGCTGACGGCGGTGGCCTTCCTCCTCCTCGGCGTCGCCGTGCTCGCGCTGCGGCTCCTACGGCGCCCCGTCGAGCGGGAGGCCGTCGCGCTCCGGGAGGCGGAGACGGCGCGCTCGACCGCGCTCTTCGAGGCTCTCTCGGCCCTCCCGCTCCTGCGACGCCTCGGACGCGCCGACCGCGCGGTCGCGCGCTTCGAGGCGGCCGACGCGGAGCTCCTGCGCGCGAGGACGCGGCAGCGCCAGTGGCTCGACGCGATCCCGCCCGCGAGCGAGTGGATCGGCGCCGTCGTGGTGCTCGCGATCCTCCTCCTCGGTCTCACCGTGCTGCCGATCCGGGAGGACGCGGCCCCCGTCCACCTCTTCCCCTACGTGCTCACGTTCTATCGCCTGCTGCCCCGCTTCCTGCGGCTGCCGGCGGTGCGCACGGCCCTCGCGGCTGACGTGGGCGCGGCCGACGTGATCGCGCGGGAGCTGTCGGACCCGGCCTCCGCGGCCGAGCCCGAGGGGATGGGCCCCCCGCCCGTGGGCCCGTGTCGCGTGGTCCTCGACGGCGTCGGGTACCGCCACGCGCCGGACGCGGCCGCGACGCTCGACGGCGTCCGCCTCACGCTCGAGCCGGGCCGCGTCACCGCGCTCGTCGGCCCGTCCGGCGCGGGCAAGAGCACGGTCGTGGATCTCGTCCTCGGCGTCCGCCGACCCACTACGGGGCGCGTGACCGTGGACGGCGTCGATCTCGCGTCCCTCTCCGGGGACGCGTGGCGCCGGCGCGTGGGCGTGGTGGTGCAGGAGCCGAGGCTCTTCCTCGGCACGATCCGCGACAACCTGACGCTCTTGGCGCCGGGCGCGGACGACGACCGCCTGCGCGCCGCCCTCCGCGCCTCGGCCTCGGGCTTCGTGGAGCGCCTGCCGCAGGGCCTCGACACCCCCGTCCTCGACCGCGGCGCGAGCCTCTCGGGCGGCGAACGGCAACGGATCTGCGTCGCGCGGGCCCTCGCGCAGGACCCGGTGCTGCTCGTCCTCGACGAGCCCACGAGCCAGCTCGACCTCGAGAGCGAACGCGAGGTCACCGACGCGCTCGCGGCGGCGGCCCGCGGCCGCACGACCCTCCTCGTCGCCCACCGGCTGTCGACGGTGCGCGCCGCCGACACGGTCGCCGTCCTCGTCGGAGGTCGCATCGTCGAGTGCGGCACGCCGGCGGAGCTCGTCGCCCGCGGGGGCGTGTACGCTCGCTGGGTCCGACTGGGCCTCGACGACCTCGGAGCCTCCTCCGCCGGGGCGGTGTCCCCATGATCCCCTTCGACTCCGCGCCCTACGTGCTGTGGGTGCTCGTGCTCGCGCTCCTCGGTCGCCACGTGGCCCGCCGGCTGCGCCTGCCCACGGAAGGGCTCGAGGGCTTCGCGTTCGCCTACGGACTCGGCACGGGCGTCGGCTCGTTGATCCTGTTCGCCCTCGTCTCGGTGCGGGCCCTCGGCCTTCCGTCGGGCACCGCCGGCCGGGCCGGCGGGCCAGGGTCCGCGGGCCCGGGCATCTGGGACGCCGTGCTCTGGCTGGGCTTCCTCCTCGCGGTCGTGGAGGGAGTCCGACTCTCCCGCGCGCGCGCGGCGGCGCGACGATCCGCGACCGCGAGCGCGCCCGCGGTCCTTCCCCCCCCACGCCCCCCCCTTCCCCCGATCCGCCTCCGCCGCCTCGAGCTCCTCCCCCTCGGGATCGGGATCGCGCTCCTGCTCGCCGCGCTGGCCCCCGAGACCGGGATCGACGCGCTCGGGGCGCACCTGCCGGCCGCCGCGCGCTTCGTGCGGGACGGGATCCGGCCCATGGCGGGCGTGCTCGGCGGCGAGGGCCGCCTCGGGTTCTCGATCCTCGCGGTGCCGCGTCTCGACGGTGCCTGGCCCGTCGGACCGGCGCTCCTCCATGCGGCGGCGGGGCTCGCGCTCGTCGCGGCGGTGCACGCGGAGATCGCGCGGCGCGCCGGGCGGCGGCTCGCGGCCGTGTCCGCGGCGCTCCTGCTCGCGACCCCCGCGATCGCCTTCCCGTCGACGACGCTCGGCGTCGAGCTGGGCCTCGGCCTGCACGCCGTGCTGGCCCTCCTCTGCGCGGCGCGCGCTGCGCGGGGCGAGCCCGGGGCGCACGTCCTCGCGGCGGGCCTGCTCTCGGGCTTCGCCGCGAACGACGACCTCGCCGGCCTGCTCGTGGTGCTCTCGACCGGCCTCGCGCTCCACGTGGGCCTCGGCGCGCGCCGCGGCATGCGCCCCGCGCTGGCCGCCGCGGGCGTGGCGCTCACGCTCACCGTGCCGTGGTTCCTGCGGGCCTGGCGCGACACGGGCAACCCGCTCTTTCCCTACGCCGTGGAGCGACTCGGCTCGGGCTGGGCCGATCCGACGATCGTTCAGGCCACCACGCTGGGTCCCTTCCGCGACGCGGGAGCCCTGCTCGGCCTGTCCGAGCGCGTCGGCGCGCCCCTCCGCGCGGCGTTCGCGCGGGGCGAGGGGGCGGCGCTGCCGCTCGCGCTCCTCCTCGTCGCGGCGGTCGCGTTCCTCCTCCGTCGGCCCCGCGGCGGACCGCGGGACGGACGGCCCCTCGTCGTGGGAGGCGTGGCCCTCGGCGTCCTGGGCCTGGCCGGATTCCCGGCGGCGCGCCTCCTCGTCCCGGTCCTCGCCCTCGCGACGATCGCCGCGGCCACGGGGCTCGCCCGCATCGCCGCGCACCCCGGCCGATCCCGGGCGCCGGCGCTCCTGCTCGGCGCGATCCTCGTCGTCGCCGGCGCGTGGGACGCGGCCGCGACGGCCCGCGCCATCGGGCCGCGCCTTGCCGCGCTGCGCTCCACGACGGCGGCCGCGGCCCTCGTCGACGAGGCCCATCCGGGGATCCGCGCGGGGGCCGCGTTCGCGGCGATGCTGCCCGGCCCGATCCTCTTCGCGTCGGAGGCCACGGCCGGCGTCCGTGCCGACGCCGTCTCGTTAACGCCCGAGCGGAACGGCCTCCTGCCCATGGCCCGGCTCGCCTCGTCCTCGAACGCCTACCTCCGCGAGGAGATGCGGCGGCGAGGATGGGTCGCGTTCGTGTTCCGCCCCGCGCGGCCGGAGGACGCGGCGCTCGCCGAGAAGGCCGTCGACCTGTTCCGCAAGCGCCTAGGGACGCTCCGGGCCTCGGCCGACGGCACGTGGCAGGCGTTCGTCCCGAACGGGCGGCGCTGACGCGCACGCGCGCTCGCGCGGGAGCCCCGCGGGCGCCGGGGGCGCCGCGACCCTATCGGTGCAGCACCCCGTAGCGCCAGATGCACCAGAAGGCGTGCACGCCGTCCTTCCACCCGATCTTCTTCCCCTCCTCGTACGTGCGCCCGCTGTACGAGACGGGCACCTCGTAGATCCTCGCGCCCGCGCGCGCGAGCTTCGCCGTGACCTCGGGCTCGAACCCGAACCGGTCCTCGCGCAGCGCGAGGGCCTGGAGCACCGGACGACGCACGGCCTTGTAGCAGGTCTCCATGTCGGTGAGGTTCAGGTTCGTGGCCAGGTTGGTCAGCGCCGTCAGGAGGTAGTTGCCCAGGCGATGGCGGAAGTAGAGGACGCGGTGCGGCCCGCCGAGGAAGCGACTCCCGAACACGGCGTCGGCGCGGCCGTCGAGGATCGGGCCGAGGAGCACGCCGTACTCGGCGGGGTCGTACTCGAGGTCCGCGTCCTGGACGACGACCACGTCTCCCCGCGCCGCGGCGAACCCCGTGCGCAGCGCGGCCCCCTTCCCGCGGTTGCGGTCGTGGAGGATCACGCGCAGGTCGTCGCCACCCATCTGCGCGAGGATCTCGCGGGTGCCGTCCGTCGACCCGTCGTCGACGACGACGATCTCCTTCTCGACGGCGGTCGCGCGGACGCGGCGGAGGATCTCGCGGATCGTGTGGGCCTCGTCGTAGACGGGCACGACGACGGTCAGGAGCGGGGCCTTCGGGGCGGTCATGGGGGCGCGGGGGCTCAGCGACGCCGGAGCGTGATGGGGACGCGGCCGAGACCGCCCGCCTCGTCCATGGGAGGCTCCCACTCGAGCAGGTCACCGACGTGGCGGAAGCGCATCCGCCGGTCCGAGGTCTTCTCGTCCGCGGGCGCGTCCGTGCGGGTGAGGACGAGATGGCCCCCCTCCTCGACCCAGGTGCACGCGGTCCTCCGGTCGGGGCCGAGGCCCTGCGACCGGTAGAGGGCGGTCCCGTCGTCCCGCACGTCCAGCGTGATCTCGAGCTGCTCGAGGATGACGAGCGCGCGCTGGGTCAGGCTCGCCGCCGCCACCGCGTAGCTCGTCGCCCGGGCCCGCTTCTCCGCGGGCAGGCCATCGAGACGGCGCTGGATCTCCGCGTCCACGCGCTTCCTTGCGCCGGCGATGGCGGCCCGGCGTGCCTCGGGGTCGACCGTCCAGGTGCCGACGACCCCGTCCCCCTTCGGCCGCGCGGCCCCAGGGGACGGCGGCGCTACGGGCTTGGTGGCCGAGGGAGACGGGGTCGTCGGGGGAGCTCCCGCGGGCGTGAGCGTCTCCGTGCCCGGGAGAGGGACGGGCACGGGCACGTCCTCGGCGCCGCACGCGGCGCACAGGAGAAGGGCAAGGGACGCGAGGCGACGCATCATGGAACGCGGGAGTCTCCGAGGTCGGACCCGAGCGTACCCAGGTCCGTACCCCGCTCGAGCGATTCGTGGGGGCGCGGGGGCTGCGAATCCCAGGCCGCCGGCCTCGAGTGCCCGCGGGACGCGCCCCACGGCGCTCCGTCACCTGCCGCCGGCGGCGCCGGTGAGGTCCTGTGACGACGAAGGGCCGGAGCGGAAGCCCCGGCCCTTCGCGCGTCGTACGAGGCGCGTGGACTACTTGCGCTTGAACGCCATCTCGATCCCGCCGGGCATGCCGAGGACGAGATTGGCGCCGACCATCTTGCCGTCGACCGCCTTCGCATCGGCGCCCGTCACCGGCTGCCCGTTCTTCGTCTTCGACGTGAAGACGTACTTGCCGTCCTTCTCCTCCCACGTGCCCGTCGTGGCCTCGGCCTTCCCGTCGCCAGGGACCTGCATCGAGGCGGTGAAGGTCTTGTCGGCGGAGACGACGAACTCCATCTTCATCCCGCCGATCTGCTTCGCCATCATCTCCCGGGCGGCCTTGCCCTCCATCGCCTCCTCGGCGATCTTGCGCTGGCCCTCGTCGGTCATCTTGGCGAGGCCCTTCTTCGCCTCGGCCAGCCCCATGTCGATGGCCTTCTCGATGTCCATCGTCCAGGTGCCGACGATGCCGCCGCCCTTGTCGCCGCACGCCGAGACGCCCGCCGCCACGGCGAGAGAGAGGAAGAACGCGAAGATCCGCTTCATGGTCGGGCTCCGAAGTCGATCCCGGGTCGGTGGCCGATACGGCCCGATTCCCGCGGCGACGAGGGGGGAGAGCCTACGCGGGCGGCCGGATGCGGTCCAATCAGCACCACCCCGGGGGGGCTCAGAGCGTGTGAAGAAATCGTCGAACGCGCCGCGCTCGAGCCCG
>JAYTCP010000484.1:0-12338 GCA_043736435.1 Planctomycetia bacterium
GTAGCGCCCGCCCGGCGTGAGGCCCACCCGCGACACCGTGGCCCGCGTCTCCTCGTGGTTCCACTTCCCGTGGACGAGGGACGTGAACCCCTCGCGCGCGTACCGCTCGACGCTCTTCCACACGTTGAGCACCGATCCGCAGGTCGTGTCCACGAGGATCGCGCCGCTCCGCCCGAGCTGCTCGAAGTCGCCCGCCGTCACGCCGAAGGCCGGCAGCAGCACGACGTCGCCATGCCCAGCGCACGAGAGCGTCTCGAGGCCCTGGTCGCCGAGGAAGCGGATGCCCTTGCCGCGGAGACGCGCGTTCACGCCGGGGTTGTGGATGATCTCGCCCGTCAGGACCACGCGCTTGTCCGGGAAGCGCTCGAGGGTCTGGTACGCGTAGTCGACGGCCCGGTCCACGCCGTAGCAGAACCCGAACTCCTTCGCGAGGCGGAACGTCACGTCGCCCACCCGCAGCACGAACCCGTTCTCGCGGAAGCGCCGCACGATCCCGGAGTGGTAGTCGCCCCGGATCAGGTCCTTCACCTCGGTCCTCAAGCCGAGGCCCTTGCGGAAGTATCGTTCCTCGAGGGGCGGCGGAGCGGGGGGGCGCGGATCGCTCACGAAGGCAACGTAGCACGGGGTCCCGGAGGGGACCCGCCTGCTGCGGCCGGAGGTCGCGGCGGGTCGACCCCGGGGACGACTAACAAGAAGTCTCTGAGACTTCTTGTTGGAGGTCGGGGGGCCAGGCGGACGGATTCGGTGGGGAGAGGGGGGGGGCGGCCGCGGACCGTCGATCGAGCCGCCGTCGCCTCCGCCGCGGTCGTCCACGCGCCCGCGTCAGCGCAGCGTGAACCGCAGCTCGTTGCTCGCGCGGCCGTTCACGGTGACCACGACGGCGCCGGTCGCCGCGTCGCGCGGCACGATCACCTGGAGCCCTTCCGCCGTCGGCAGCACGAACCACGCGGCGGCGTCGCCGATCGACACCCGCAGGTCGCCGAGCAGCGGCCACGGCGCCGGACGCCCGGGCGTCCAGGCGGAGAGGTCGACGAGGTCCGTGCCCGTGATCGTGAGCAGGTCGCCCGCGATGCCCGACGTCGGCAGCACCTCGTCGAGGCGCGGCGCCTCGCGATCGACGACGTCGAACGGGACGCCCGCGGACGCGCGATCCCTGAGGGTGACGACCACGTCGCCGTCGACGGCGCCCCTCGGCACGATCGCGGTCAGGGAGCCCTCGCCGAGCGCGAAGATCGCGGCCTCGACGCCGCCGAACGTGACGTGGGTGCGCTCGGCCACGGAGAAGAGGTCGGTCCCCTCGATGCGCACGAGGGAGCCGACGCTCGCGGCCTCGGGCACGAGCGCGCGCACGGTGGGCACCGGCAGCGCGCCCACCTCGACGCGGAAGGGCGTGCTCGCGCGCCCGCTCACGCTCACGGTGAGGGGGCCCGTTCGGGCGCCGTCGGGGACGCGCACGGCGATGGCGTGGGACAGCCCCAGGGCGCGCACGGGGGCGGCACCGTCGAAGGTCACCTCCACGACGTCGAGAGGCGTGCCGAGGTCGTGCCCGCGCAGCACGGCCAGGGTGCCCACGGCGACGCGCGTCGGGAGGACTGCCTCGATCACCGGGGTCGCGCCCTCGATCACCTCGAACGTCGCCGCGGCGCTCACGAGGCCGCCTCGGGTGACGCGGACCTCCGCCGGCCCGAGGGGGAGGCCGTCGGGGACCGCAATGAGGATCGCCTCGGGAAACGCGAAGAGGACCTGTGCCTGCCGGTCGCCGAACGCGACCGTGGGGGCGGCGCCCCGCGCCCCGAGGTCGTGGCCGCGCACGATGGCCAGGGTGCGGACGGGCCCGCGGCCCGGCTCGATCGCCTCGAGCACGGGCGGGCCCGAGGGGTCGCGCACGGGATCGCCGACGTGGAGCACCGCGTACGCGGGGTCGCGGGGCCCGGGCGCCTCCGCGGCGTGGATCGCGAGCCCGGCCTCGAGCTGCGCGTCGTCCTGGGAGACGCAGTCCTCGAGCACCGCGATCAGGGCCGGGAGGTCGAGCCACGCGGGCGGAGCCTCGCGGTAGAGCCCCTCGCCGAGGTTGCGGTAGGCGGAGGGGCGGGTCACGCCGTCCCGCGGGATCGCGACGAGGTCTTCGAGGCCGTCCGCGTCCACGTCGGTCGCGACGACCGCGGCGCGCGAGGTGTACGTGAAGCCGGCGCCGCCCGAACCCGGCGCGCCGCCGAAGTCGGTGGTCGCGCTCGTGCCGCCGTGGCCGCAGCCCGAGAGGAGCGCGGCAATGCCGACGCCCGCGAGGAAGCCGCGAAGACGCGTGCCCATGAGACCACTCCGCGACGAGACCAGCCCCGGGATCATTGTCCCCCGCCGGCGCGCCGGCGCCAGACTCCGTTACCGGGCGCCGCCCGGAGCCGGCTCGGCGGTCTTGCCGGGGGCTGCCCCCCCTCCGCCCCCGCCGCCCCCGACCATCCCCCCGGGGAGTGCCTCCCCCGGCTCCCCAGCCGGCAGCACGAGGATCACCTCGCCCGGCACGCCCGCGACCAGCGTCACGGTGGCGCGCACCGCCTTGCGTCCCGGCGTCTCCGCCAGGACCGCGAGGGGGCCCACCGGAACGTCCGTGAACCGGTACGTTCCGTCCGCGCCGGGCGGCCGCAGGCGCCGCACCCCGAAGCGTTCGTACCCGGCCTGGGCCTCGATCGGCACCTCGGACCCGTCCGCGACGCGCAGACGGATGATCAGCGTGGCGCTCGTGGGCACGGGTTCGGCTGCGACGCGCGGGGCGGGCGGCGTCGGGGGCGGGAGCACGTCCTGCTCCGGCGTGGGCGCGCGGGCAGGCGGGCCGCCGGAGCCGAGCCAGAGCGCGAACGCACCCCCGACGGCGGCGGCGATCAGGGTGGCGGCGAGGACGCGATTCACGCCGTAAGAGGTACCAGACGCCGCGCGGCGCGCTCCGAATCGGGGGGCGGGGGGAGGGCGCGGGGGAGACGGGCCTGCCGTGGGTTCCGGGGGCGCGGGGTCCCGGGTAGGGTCCGGGCCGCCCTTCCGCCGGAGCCGCATGCCCATGGGACGAGTCCTCTATCTCCTGACGTTCCGCGTGAGCGGCGGGCACCGCGAGGTGTTCCTCGAGCAGGCGAAGACGCGGCTCAAGCCCTACTGGGAGAGCCACGGCGTCGAGAGCTACGAGGTCTACGACGAGGTGGGCCCCACGGGCCCGACGGGACGGGTGGTGCAGGCGTTCGAGTTCGAGAACCGCGAGGCGTACCTGCGGATGCAGGCCCTCGAGGACCCGAACATGCCGCGCGAGCCGTACAAGTGGCTGTTCGAGCCGGAGTACCGCGTCCTCGACCGGATCCTCCCCGAAGGTCCGGCGAGATGAGAGGACTCGCCCGGTGAGGCCCGCCGTCGTCCTCGACGGGGTGCGCAAGCGCTTCGGGGACCTGACCGTCCTCGACGGCGTGTCGCTCACGGTGGCCCCGGGCGAGGTCGTGGCGCTCATCGGGTCGAGCGGCTCGGGGAAATCGACGCTCCTGCGGTGCGTGAACGGCCTCGAGGCGCACGACGGGGGGCGTCTCGAGGTCCTCGGGACCGAGGTGCCGACGAGCCGCGTGCGCCCACGCGCGCGGGAGGCCGCGTGGGCTCCGCTGCGCGCGCGCATCGGCTTCGTCTTCCAGGCGTTCCACCTCTATCCCCATCGGACGGCGCTCGAGAACGTGACGCTCGCGCCCCGCGTGGTGCGGGGGATCCCGGCGGAGCAGGCCGAGGCGTCGGCCCGGGCGCTGCTCGAGCGCGTGGGGCTCGCCGACAAGGTGGACGCGTGGCCGCGCGAGCTCTCGGGCGGGCAGCGGCAGCGCGTCGCCATCGCGCGGGCGCTCGCGATGGAGCCGGAGATCCTCCTCTTCGACGAGCCCACGAGCGCGCTCGACCCCGAGACGGTGGGGGAGGTGCTCGAGGTCATGCGCGACCTGGCCGCGGAGCACGCGCGGGCGCTGCTCGTGGTGACCCACGAGATCACGTTCGCGCGGGAGGCCGCCGACCGCGTCGCGTTCCTCGACGGCGGGCGCATCGTCGAGGAGGGCCCGCCCGCGCAGGTGCTCGGCGAGCCGAGGCACCCGCGGACGCGGGAGTTCCTCGAGAGGCTGCGGTGAGCGGGGCCGACGGGACCGCGGGCGGGGACGAGGCCGGAGGCCTCCGCCGGGTCCTGCGCCGGCTGCGGCCGCCCACGGTGCTCCGCGGCTTGCTGGCGGCGATCTGGGTGTTCGCGGGCACCTACAAGGTGCTCGACCCCGAGCCCGCGGGGCGAATCCTCGCGCCGTGGGTCGGCGGCTCCACGCCGGCGACGATCGTGGCGCTGCTCCTCGGGGCGCTCGAGCTGGCGCTCGCGGTCTGGCTCGTGCGCGGCCGGCGCGGCGACCGCGGGCCGCTCGTCTCCGCGGTCGTCGTGACGGGATTCACCGTCGTGAGCCTGCTCGGGCTTGGCGGAGCCGAGTCGACGTGCGGGTGCATGTGGTGGCGCGGGCCGCCGGGGCTCTCCGCGGGAGCCTGGTCCCTCGCGCGCAACGCCGTCATCGTCGCGCTGTCGGCGTGGGCGTTCGTCGGCGAGCGGCGGTCGCGACCGACCGCCGCCTGACCATCGCGCGTCCTACTGCACGTAGAACGCGAACGTGATCTCGAGCGTCTTCGTCTCGCCCGGCGCGAGGGTGAGCTCCCACGTGACGTCGGAGTGGTTGTTCACCGACGCCGCGCCGCTCGCCCAGTCCTCGCCGCGGAGGTCGTTCAGCTTGACGACGCCCCCCTCGGTCGCGGCCTCGACGCTGCCCCCGATCGCGAGCGTCACGCGCACGGGGCTCGCCTCCTTGCGGCTGCTGCGCAGCGTGAGCGTGCCCTTCTTGAACACCCGCGAGTAGGTGTAGCCGGACCACTTCAGCACGTTGGGCTCGCGGCGGACCTCCTGCTCCTCGTACCGGCCGCGCAGGTCCACGGCGATCGTCATGGGGAGGAGCGTCTTCGAGCCCGGCGCCGTGTAGGGCAGCAGGTCCTGTCCGAGCGGCACGCCCTCCTTCAGAATGAGGGCCGCCCCCGTCGTCCAGGGCAGCGGGCCGCCGTTGGCGAGCTCGAGCTCGTGCCAGATGGGGCTCGAGCCCGTGGAGCGGCTCGGGCGCGTGTCCTCGGCGATCGAACGCTTGCTGCTCCGGTAGCTGTGCTCGCCCGACTGGTAGTTGCGGACGACCTGCACGTCCATCGTGTAGAGATGACGCAGGGCCGTCGTGCTCTGCCAGAGGGGATACGTCGCGCGGGCGCCCCGGCCGAGGGTGACCTTGCCCACGCCGTAGAGGAAGAGGTCCTGCGTGGCCTCGGTGGCCAGTTCGGGC
This sequence comes from Planctomycetia bacterium, assembly GCA_043736435.1. Lineage (GTDB taxonomy): Bacteria > Planctomycetota > PLA2 > PLA2 > JAEUHO01 > JAYTCP01. The sequence continues at coordinate 5,358 of JAYTCP010000484.1, forward strand.
GCGGTCTCGAGGGCGCCCGGGCCTGCCCTCTTGGACTCGTCGAAGCCGCCGCCGCGGTCGTTGCCGAAGGAGTTGCTGATCCGGTTGCTGGCCATCTGCTGGGCCATCATCTGGGGCGCGACCCGCGAGAGCGTGCCGCGCATCACCGACTCGAGGGTGAGGGGCGAGCCCACGTCCTTGAACCGGAACGCGGGGACGCCGACCACGAGGTCGAGCGACGCGCCCTTCACGTCCTCGGCCTGGTTGATCACCTCGCCCTGGAGCGCGAGCTCGGCGTCCGTGACGAGGCCGCCCCCGACGCGGTACGTGGGGATCCAGCGCATCCCGTCCGTGAAGTAGAGGAGGCGCACGGTCTGCGGCTTGCCCGCGGCCTCGGCCCCGAGGTCCATGGTGAGGCGTCGCGTGCGGGTCGTGATCTCCTCGCTCCGGGCGAGCTCGACGACGAGGTCCTTCCCCGTGACCGTGCGGACCTCCCCGATCGGGAACACCTGGGTGGCGCCGTTCGAGAGGGCGAGCGCCGCGTACCCACCGCCTGACGGCCCGAGCGGACGGACGTCGCGACCCGGCGGGGCATCGAGCGGCGGCGGCTCGACGGTCGCGGGATCGGGCGCGGCCGGCGGCGACTCGAGGATCGAGAGGAGACGGCCGGCGATGGCGGCGACGCCCTCGCGCGTGAAGTCGACGCTGACGTCGCGGCCCACGTTCGCGCGCAGGAGCTCGAGAGGGGTGAGGGCCGCCCCCTTCGTCTCGCGGCGCGTGACCTTCGTCACGGTCTCCGATCGCAGGCCGATCACCTTCTTCGACTCCGACGTGGCCCACACGGTGCCGAGGACGGCGTTCATCGGGCCCGCGTCCGTGAAGACGCGGCCCTCCGCGTCGGCGGTAGCCGTGCCGACCTTGAGGAACAGCGCGTAGCCGTCCTTGAAGACCACCACGCGTTCGGTGGTGAGCGTCAGCCTGGCGGGCTCGGCCGGCGAGACCGCGGGCGAGGCCGCGGGCGGACCGTCGTCCGCGCGGGCCGTCCCGTCGGCGGGCAGCGCGAGCAGCGAGATCGCCGCGAGGAAGAGGGGGAGCCGCTGGGGGGGCCGGGCCATGGGGGTGCCTCCGGGGAGAGGCACTCAGCGTAGGGCGGAGTGGGCGCCGCCCAGGCAAAAGCCATGTCCGAGTCCCGTCCGAGGCGTGTCCGAGGCCCGCCGCTCCGTCGGTCCTCAGCGGCGCGCCTCGGGGTCGACCGCCTCCGTGCGGCCGTAGCCGACGGGGCGCGACAGCATCACGATGCGCGCCCCGTAGCCGCTCGCCACGATCTCGTCGGTCGAGTTGCGGCCGTCGAGCTCGGCGACGGCGAGCCAGTGGCCCTTGTCGCGGTCCCGGAAGATCGTCTCGACCTTCCACCCCGTCGCGCGGCGCGAGAGCATCTCGACGCGTCCGGAGTACCCGTAGACGGCGAGGGTCTCGACGCTCGCGTCGGCGTCGAAGCGGCCGGCGACGAGCCCCCGGGCGCCCTGGGGCCCGAGGTAGATCGTCTCGGTCGACCACGCGCCGGCGCCGTCGCGGGCGTGCCGGAGCACGCGCCCGTCGTCGAGGCACGAGTAGAGGACCGTCCCCGTGCCCGCGGACGCCGGGCGCAGCGCGACGCGCCCCATGCCCATGGGCTCCTCGTGGATGCGGCTCCAGACGGGACCGTCCCTCGTGAAGCGGAGCAGAGAGACGTGGCCGTTGCGCGAGGCGGTCACGATCTCGGGACCGGCCCCCGGCGCCCCCGGGAGGATCAGCGCGTCCCGCACCCGCTCGGGCGTCGGGTCGCGGCGGAGCACGTCGAAGCGCGCCTTGCCCGGGCTCGGGCCGAGCACGTACAGGCCGTCGGGCCACGTGAAAGCCACGAGCTCGATGCCGGGCCGGGAGGGGTCGACGTCGGCGGCCACGAGGATGTTGATCGCCTGCCCGGGCAGCGACGCCACGAGGCGATTGTCGAGCACGCCCTCGGGATGGGCCACCACCTCGTAGAGGTTGCCCTTCTCGCCGCCGACGTACAGCTCGGGGCCCGGCACCACCGGATCGACGTCCGCGTGCGCGATGCCGCCGAGCCACTTGCCGTCGCGGACGGTCTCGATGGGGGTCCAGCGGCCGCTGTACGACGTCAGCACGAGGCAGCGGCCCTTGTCGTCGAGGCCGACGATCTCGGGGCAGCCGAGCCGGTCGAAGACCTTGAACGACTCCACGGCCCAGACGCCGTCCTTCCCGTTGTCGAGCACGAGCGAGGCGTTCCACCCCGACTCCGCGGGGAGCACGACCTCGCCGTCCTTCGGATCGGCGGCGGGGGCAGGACCCACGAGGATGCTCACGGGGGCGGCGGGGGCCGACGTCGACAACACGGCGGAGGCCGCGATCTGGGGACGGGCGGCGGCGCCAGGAGGCGCGCCGATGGCGACCTGGCGCAGCCGGGACGTCGCCCGACCCAGGCCGACGTCGTAACCGTTCTCTCCGATGGAGAGCCCGGTCACGGCCGGGGACGAGAGGGCCACGCGCTTCGAGATGAACAGCGGGACGAGCGGCACCTCGTCGTCAAGGCGTCTCTGGATCGCGGCGAAGCCCGCGGAACGCGCTTCCGGCGTGGAAGCGCCGAGGGCGGCCCGCACGGCGCGCACGAGCTCCTCGTCCTCCCAGAGAGCCGGGGAGCTGCTGGCCGTGCGACCGTCTCCGCGCGCGAGGAAGAGCGTCTGGAGGCTCACGAACGGGTCGTAGGGCGTCCCGTGCGTGGAGCGCAGGGCCAGGTCGGCCCTCCCTTCCGGGACGCGCGCGCGGAAGTCGGCGGCGTCCGTCGCGACCTCGACGACGACGTCCACGCCGATCGGGCGGAGCTGCGACGTGACGAGGGCGGCCTCGCGGCGCACGCGGGCCGACGCGTTCGGCGGCAGCACGAGGCGCGCGACGGCCCGGGGCGCGGACGGGGCCCCTCCCGAGGGAGCCGAGGCCGCGCCCTTCGCGGGCCATCCGGCGAAACCGCCGCGGAACAGCGTCGTGGTGGGCTCCGCGTAGCCGAGCTCGCCCTCGCGCACGAAGGCGTCGCGGTCGATCGCCGCGGCCGCGCGGCGGCGGAGCTCGCGATCCCGGAATGGGCCCTTCCGCGTCTCGAAGAGCAGCATCGTCGTCCCGGAGCCGGGGCCCACGTGCACGCGCACGCGCGCGTCCCCCGCGAGGCCCGCGAGCAGCTCCCTCGGCACGATGGGGCCCTCCCCGTCGGCGACGAAGTCGATGCCGCCGTCGCGGACCCAGTCCACGAGGGCCTGGGTCTCGCGCAGGTCGCCGACCAGACGCGTCAGCTCGATCCGCGCGAGGCCGGGCCGGCCCTGCCACCAGCCGTCGTTCGGCGTGAGCACCATCTCGCCGGTGCCCCCGATCTCGTCCACGACGTACGGCCCCGTGCCCACGGGCCGCCTGAAGGTGCCCTCGTGGTCGTACGCGCCCGCGGGCACGACGTGCGACGGGTTCACGATCGCGCACTCCTCGAGGAAGCACCACGGCTCGGTGAGCCGCACGGTGACCTCGGACGGTCCCGTCACCTCGACGGAGGCCATCTTGTCGGTGCTCCCGAGCCAGCGGTTGCCCGGGTTGCCGCGCCAGCGCAAGAGGTGGTCGCGGATGTCCGCCGCGCAAAGCGTCGTCCCGTCGTGGCACGTGACGCCCTCGCGTACGCGCAGGCGGAACGTGCGTCCGCCGTCGGCCACCTCGAAGGAGGACGCCAGCGCGGGTTCGAGCGTGCCGCCCGATCCGAAGCGGACCAGCGGCTCGTAGACGGCCGTCTTCGTCTGGAAGCCGCCCCAGTAGGCGAGGGGCCACAGCGGGCTGTGGGGGCCTTCGCGGGCTGGAAGCGCCGCCCGAAGATGCCCGCGGGGCGGAGAGGACTGCGGGGTCTCGGCGTCGGCGCCTGCCCGATCCGCGTGCCCGGCGAGGGCCAGCAGGCCGAACGTGGCGAGGAGGATCGACGAACGCGCAGCCGTGCCGTTGGGGGTACGCATGGAGATCGCGTCGCAATCCGGGTGCCACGCCCAGGGGCCGCACCTCCCGCATTCGACGTATCGCAGCGAAGACGCTCGGTGGCCGATGGCGGACGCCGGAGTCCCCCGCGCGAGGACGCGCGTGCAACGATCGCGATGCATCGCCGATCCGCCGCGCGATCGAAGCACCCCGCATCCCTCGCGGGTGTCGCCCCAGGAAGTCGGTGGCGCGCGTGGTCCCCGGTTTGCGTCGCTCCTCGACGGAGGGCTCCATGATCCGTTCGTCGTCGATCGTGCACAGGCTCGTCGTCGCTTCGCTCCTGGGTCTCTGCCTCGCCTCGGTTGCGAGCGCGGATGACGGCCCGCCGCCCTCCGGCTCTCCGCCGCCGACGGTGACCCCTCCGCCTCCCCTTCCCCCGCCGCCCCCGCCCCCGCCCCCGCTGGCCGCGGCCGTCGGCGACGCGGCCGCGGAGCGCGCGGCCGTGATCCGCGACGTCGCGGGCGGCGAGGACATCGTCGTCGTCGATCGGCCGTTCCGGTTCGACGGGCCCATCGTCGACCTGGAGTCGGTGTCCCCGCTGGGCTTTGGCCGCGGCCCCTTCGTCCCGCTCGACGCGCCCGGCACCCGCGACGCCCTCTCCCCCCGCCGCGTCCGCGACCTGTCGCCGACGAGCGTCGGGGAGGTCGCCGCCCACCTGCCGGGCGTGACGAGCCGCCTCTACAGCGGCGACGAGTACATGCGTCCGTCGATCAGCTCCCGCGGCATGCCCGACAACGGGTTCACCGAGCACGTGTCCGTCCTCGTGGACGGCTTCAACATGTCCACCCTGGCCTACGGGTGGACGGCCATCTCGATCTTCCCGTTCACCGCGGAGCGGATCTGGGCCGCCGAGGTCTACCGCGGGGCCCATGCGGTGCGCTACGGCCCCAACAACATGGGCGGCGTCGTCAACTTCGTCACGGCCCCGATCCCCACCGAGCCCACGTTCCGCGAGCGCATCGTGTTCGGCTCCTACGGCTACCACTCGACGTTCACCGAGGCCGGCGGCACCGACCGCACCGGGCGCTTCGGCGTCCTCCTCGCCTTCGTCGAGAAGGGCGGCGACACGTTCCGCGACGACAACCGGTTCGACGTGAACGAGCTCTCCCTCAAGGCGCGCTGGAGCATCGACGACCGGTCCTGGCTCGGCGTGAACGGCGGCCATTGGCGCGCGGTCCACCAGATCCCCGCTCGCCTGACGAAGGCCCAGCTCGACGCCGACCGCACCCAGAACCCGAACCCCCGGGAGGTGGACTGGCACGGGTGGTCGTACTTCGGCACCGCCACCTACCACCGGGACGTGGGCTGCGACGGGTGGTTCGAGGCGATGGCGTACTACCGCCTCGCCCACCGCGCCCTCGACAGCGCGCGCCCGCCGACGGGCCCGCCGTACACGATCATCCGCAGCTCGGACAGCGACAGCCGCAACGCGGGCCTCGAGCTGCGCGGCGAGCTCGACACGTTCCTCGGCACGGCGCACCGGATCCACTGGGGCGCGCGGTACCACCGGGAGTGGATCGACCGGCAGGTCCTCGACGACCCGATCGTCCCGGGCCCGCCCGTCCTCGTCCAGGACGCGAAGACGACGACCCACGTGCTGTCGGCCAACGTCGACGACACCATGAGGCTCGGGCGCTTCACCGCCATCCTCGGCGTCCGCGGCGAGTGGATCGTCGACTCGTTCGGCTCGGACGAGGTCACGGGCAACGGCAAGTCGTACGAGTTCTCCGACCTGCTCCCCGGCGCGTCGCTCGTCTACGAGATCGACGCGGGGTGGGCGCTGTTCGCCAACGCGAACTCGACCATGCGCGCGCCGCAAGTCTTCGACTACGACTTCACGAAGCCCCAGCAGGACTTCACCTTCGAGCACGGCTCGACCTTCGAGGTCGGCGTGCGCTGGGACAAGGTCGCCTGCGGGCTGTCCGGCAGCCTCGCCGCCTGGCAGGTGGACTACTCCGACTTCATCGAGTACGACCCGGTCCTCGACGTGGTCACGAACCACGGCGGCTACACGAGCCGCGGCATCGATCTCGCCGTCGACCTGGACTTCGGGGCCATCTCCCGGCGGCTGCGCGGCCTCTCCCTGTACGGGTCGGTCACCCGCCAGGAGTCGGAGATCGACCTAGGGCTCAACGAGGGGAACACGCCCTTCCAGGTGCCCGACTGGCTCGCCGCCGGAGGCGTCCGCTACCAGCATCGCGTCGGCATCTACGGCTCCCTCGACTTCGCGTACCGAGGCTCCGCGTACGTCACCGACGTCAACGACACGGAGACCGAGGCCTACGCCGTCTTCGGCGCCCGGGTCGGCTGGACGCGCACCCTGCGGCTCGGCTGCGCCGAGATCGAGTTCGACGCGGCCGTGGGCGCGAAGAACCTCCTCGACAAGGAGTACGACCTGCGGCACAGCGCGACGCTGTACGTTCCCGGCGCGCCGCGCGAGGTGTTCGCGGAGGTGGGCTTCGGAGTCGAGTTCTAGCGCTTCCCTCGGCCGCGGGCCGTGCCGGCCATCGGCCACCTCGAGTCCAAACGATGTGGACCCAGACCTTCTCGCGCGGAGTCGGCGGGGCCTCGGCGCTGGTCGCCGGTGCGCGGGGAGTGTACGTCGTGCTCGCCTCCACGGACCCGCCCCCGGGAGCCGCGGCGGTCGCCGTCGCGCGCGCCGGTCGCGCGCCCGTGGGCGCGTGGCGGCGGGTGGCCCGCGCGCGGTCCGGCTCCCCGGGAACGCGCGGGTGTCGCTGGCTGCCGATCCCGGTCAGCGTCGCGTTCCACGCCTTCGTCTTCGTGCTGTCGGCGCGGCTCTCGGCGCGGCCGACCCCGGACCGTCCGCCGGAGCTCGTGTTCCAGGTCACCGTGCCGAGCATGGAGTCCTCGGAGCCCCTGGAGGCGCCCCCTCCCGACGCGGCGGACCCCCTCGAGGATCCCAGGGCGGAGACGGCCGACGCGATC